>NZ_JBEXLL010000065.1:0-43458 GCF_040609955.1 Nocardia sp. NPDC004568 | reverse complement strand
GCCCGCGGCGGCGCGACGCCGGTGATTCCGCCGACCGTCGGCGTGCACGAGCGTTCGCCCGGGCGCTCCGGACTCACCGGTTCTCGTCGTCCCGGATATCGCCGATCCTCCGGGCAGCCGAGCCGCCGCCGGATCGCCCGGACCCGGGCTGCTCCACGCCACCCGGGCGCTCCGAAGCGTGCGGTGACACGCCTGCGGAGTCCCTTCGACGGTGCGCGCTCACGGCTCGCCGAGTTCACGCTCGCCGGCACGCTTGCGCACGATCCGCCGGAGCGCGTCGTAATCACGCATACGCTGCGGGTATCCGGTGCGCTCGACGTCGTACACCGGGATGTTCAGATCTCGGGCGAGGCGGCCGCCACCGCCTTCGCCGACGACCCGCCGGGTCCATTCACCATCTGCGGCAACCAACACCGCCGTGACATCTGTCACAGTGGTCTCGGGTTCGACGAATCCCTCGACCCCGGCATGCGTGCGCACCCACTCCCGCAGGGAGCGGGTCTCCACGTCCCGACCTCCGGAAACTGCGCTGCGCCCGGCCCTGACACGACGGAAACGGTCCAGCAAACCCATTGCCGCCGACCTCCTGCCGACCACCCGAATCCCGCCGGATCCGGCGGTGATTCCATGGTGCCGGCTACCAAAATTGGATGCCCTCCGGTAAACGCGTCGCGCGGCGAATGCAAGGATGGTGGACGGAACAACAACCACACGGATCTCCGGCGCCGCGCAGAATGAACGCCGGCTGGAACACCGCCGCGACCCGCGACGGGATCCACCGGAACGAACTGTTGTAGACCCGTCGAGCAGTTAGAGGAGTCAACGGACATGGCCTTCTCCGTCCAGATGCCCGCTCTTGGTGAGAGCGTCACCGAGGGAACGGTGACACGGTGGCTGAAGCAGGAAGGAGACACGGTCGAGGTCGACGAGCCGCTGCTCGAGGTCTCCACCGACAAGGTCGACACCGAGATCCCGTCCCCCGCGGCGGGTGTGTTGACGAAGATCGTCGCCAATGAGGACGATGTCGTCGAGGTCGGTGGCGAACTGGGTGTCATCGGTGACGCCGGCGAGGCCCCCGCGCCCGCCCCGGCTCCCGAACCGGCCGCCGCCGAACCCACGTCCGCCCCCGCCGAGCAGACCGAGCAGGCTCCCGCGGAACCGGAGCCCGCCCCGGCCCAGGCTCCCGCCGCCGGCTCCGCGGCCTCCGGCACCTCGGTGAAGATGCCCGAGCTCGGCGAATCGGTCACCGAGGGCACCGTGACCCGGTGGCTCAAGGCGATCGGCGACGAGGTCGCGGTCGACGAGCCGCTGCTCGAGGTCTCCACCGACAAGGTCGACACCGAGATCCCGTCCCCCGTCGCGGGCACCCTGCTGGAGATCACCGCCAACGAGGACGATGTGGTCGAGGTCGGCGGTCAGCTCGGTGTGATCGGCTCCGGCGCTCCCGCGAGCGGTTCGGCCCCCGCACCGGCGCCGGCTCCCGCTCCCGAACCGGCTCCCGCGCCCGCCCCCGCTCCGGCTCCGGCCCCCGCTCCGGCTCCGGCCCCCGCTCCGGCTCCGACCCCCGCACCGGCTCCGGCCCCCGCGCCCGCTGCTGCCGCTCCGGCTCCCGCCGCTCCGGCTCCGGCTCCCGCCGCTTCCGGTAACGGCGCCACTCCGTACGTCACCCCGCTGGTCCGCAAACTGGCCGAGGAGAACGGCGTCGACCTGGCGTCGGTCACCGGTTCCGGTGTCGGCGGCCGGATCCGCAAGCAGGACGTGCTCGCCGCCGCCGAGGCCAAGAAGGCTCCGGCCGCCGCGGCACCGGCGGCCGCCGCGCCCGCCGCGGCACCCGCCAAGGCGGCCGCCGCGCCCAGCCCCGCGCTGGCCGCCCTGCGCGGAACCACCCAGAAGGCCAACCGGATCCGGCAGATCACCGCGACCAAGACCCTGGAGTCGCTGCAGACCACCGCGCAGCTCACCCAGGTACACGAGGCCGACGTCACCAAGATCGCCGCGTTGCGTAAGCAGGCCAAGGCCGATTTCGCCAAGCGCGAGGGCGTGAACCTGACCTTCCTGCCCTTCTTCGCCAAGGCCGTGGTGGAGGCGCTCGGGGTGCACCCGAATGTCAATGCCAGCTACGACGCGAACAGCAAGGAGATCACCTACCACGCGTCGGTGCACCTGGGTATCGCGGTGGACACCGAGCAGGGTCTGCTGTCCCCGGTGATCCACAACGCCAGCGACCTGTCGCTGGCGGGTCTGGCCCGGGCGATCGCCGATATCGCCAACCGCGCCCGCACCGGCGGACTCAAGCCGGACGAGCTGGCCGGCGGCACCTTCACCATCACCAATATCGGCAGCCAGGGTGCCCTGTTCGACACCCCGATCCTGGTCCCGCCGCAGGCGGCGATGCTGGGTACGGGTGCCATCGTGAAGCGCCCGACCGTGGTCACCGACGAGTCCGGGAGCGAGTTCATCGGCGTCCGCTCGATGTGCTACCTGCCGCTGACCTACGATCACCGCCTCATCGACGGTGCGGATGCCGGCCGGTTCCTCACGACCATCCGGCACCGCCTGGAAGAGGCGGCGTTCGAGGCCGACCTCGGCCTGTAAGGGACGACGACCATGTCGGTTGTGGTGGCCGGTTCGTCCGGACTGATCGGAACCGCGCTCGTCGCGGCGTTGCGCCGCGACGGGGAGCAGGTGATCCGGCTGGTCCGGCGACCGGCCGCCGCACCCGACGAACGTCGCTGGGATCCCGCCCAGGGCGAACTCGACCCGCGGATCCTCGACGGCGTCGACGCGGTGGTGAACCTGTGCGGGGCAGGTATCGGCGACAAACGCTGGACCGGCGCGTACAAGCAATTGCTCCGGGACAGCCGGATCACCCCCACCGATGTCCTCGCGACGGCGGTGGCCCGGGCCGGGGTCCCGACGCTGATCAATGCCAGCGGCGTCCACTACTACGGTGACACCGGTGTGCGCGCGGTGGACGAGAGCGGACCCCTGGGGACCGGTTTCCTGCCCACGCTGTGTCGTGACTGGGAGGCCGCGACACACGCCGCGACCGAGGCGGGGACCCGCACAGTGCTGCTGCGCAGCGCGGTCGTACTCACCGGGGCCGGTGGCATGCTGCCGCAATTGCGGACGCTGTTCCTGCTGGGTCTGGGCGGCCGGCTGGGCAGCGGCCGCCAGTACCAGCCGTGGATTTCGCTCGACGACGAGATCGGCGCGATCCGGCACGCGCTCACCCACGAATCGGTCCGCGGCCCGCTCAATGCCGTGGGCCCCGCCCCGGTCACCAATGCCGCGTTCACCCGCGCGCTCGGCAAGGCCCTGAATCGGCCGACACCGCTGTTCGTCCCGGGTATCGCGCTGCGCCTGGTGGTCGGCGAGTTCGCGGAGGAAGCGATCCTGCACAGTCCGCGCGCGCTGCCGCGGGTACTCGAGGAAACCGGTTACGAGTTCCGGCACGCCACCGTCGGCGCGGCTCTGGCCGCCGCGGTAGGCCGATGACCGCCGGCGTCATCTCGGTCCGGGCGGCGCGGACCGAGGATCTGCCCGCGATCCTGGAGATCCACAACCGCGCCATCGCCGAGACCACCGCCATCTGGGACGACGAACCCGTGGCCCTCGACGAGCGCATCGCCTGGTTCCGCAACCGCACCGAGCACGGCCGCCCCGTGCTGGTCGCCGAAGTCGGCGGGGCACTCGCCGGTTACGCCAGCTACGGGCCGTGGCGGCCGAAGTCCGGCTATCGCCACACCGTGGAGAACTCCGTCTATATCGCCGACCGATTCCAGCGCCGCGGTATCGGTGCCACCCTGCTGGCCGAGCTGATCGCTCGTGCCGAGCAGGCCGGTGACATCCACGCCATGGTCGCGGCCATCGAGTCCGGCAATACCGGTTCGATCGCCCTGCACGAACGATTCGGTTTCCGCACGGTGGGCGTGCTTCCGGAGGTGGGCCGCAAGTTCGGCCGCTGGATGGATCTGACGCTGATGCAGCTCACCCTGGAGATGAGCGTAACGTCATGAAGGTGAACAACACCCGCACCGCAACCCGGTCGGCTCGCTACGACAGCACCCCCGTCGACGTGCGTGAACTGGGTCTCATCGACTATCAGCAGGCGTGGGATCTGCAGCGTGAACTCGCCGCCCGCCGAGCGGACGGCGCCGGCACCGACACCTTGCTCCTCCTGGAACACCCCCCCGTCTACACCGCGGGCCGCCGTACCGAGGAGGCCGATCGGCCCACCGACGGCAGTCCCGTGATCGATGTGGACCGGGGTGGCAAGATCACCTGGCACGGCCCGGGACAGCTCGTCGGCTACCCCATCATCCGGCTCGCCGAACCGATCGACGTGGTCGACTACGTCCGGCGCCTCGAACAGGCCCTGATCCGGACCGTCACCGATCTCGGTGTCGAATGCGGCCGGGTGCCCGGGCGCTCCGGCGTCTGGCTGCCCGAGTCCGGGATGCTGCCCGAGCGCAAGATCGCCTCCATCGGGATCCGAGTGCAGCGCGGGGTCACCCTGCACGGCATCTCGCTGAACTGCGATGCCGATCTGGGCGCGTTCGGCGCCATCGTCGCCTGCGGTATCCGCGATGTGGGTTCGACCAGCCTGAGCCAGGAACTCGGCCGCGAGGTCACCGTCGCCGAGGTCACGCCGCATATCGCCGAGAACATTCCGGCCGCGCTCGACGGTGGGATACCGGTCACCGAGCACGATATCCCGCGGGCCGCCACCCCGGCCGACGCGGACCCCGCCGCCGCCACCGCGGCACGCGATCCGAAAGGTGCAACAGCATGAGCGAGTCAGGCCCGGAGGCGGCAGCGCAGCGTAACCACGGAGGGCCCTCGCTCACGCCCAGTGGACGCAGCACGACCTCCGCCCAAGCCCCCGCCGGCCGCAAACTGCTGCGCATCGAGGCCCGCAACGCCGAGACCCCGATCGAACGCAAACCCGGCTGGATCCGCACCCGCGCCACCATGGGCCCGGAATACACCGAGCTCAAAGGCCTGGTGAAACGCGAGGGTCTGCACACGGTCTGTGAGGAAGCGGGCTGCCCCAATATCTTCGAATGCTGGGAGGACCGCGAGGCCACCTTCCTCATCGGCGGCGAACAGTGCACCCGGCGCTGCGATTTCTGCCAGATCGACACCGGCAAACCCTCCCCGCTGGACCGTGACGAGCCCCGCCGGGTCGCCGAGAGCGTACAGGCGATGGGCCTGCGCTACTCCACCATCACCGGCGTCGCCCGCGACGACCTCGAGGACGGCGGCGCCTGGCTCTACGCCGAAACCGTGCGCGCCATCAAGAAACTCAACCCGGCCACCGGCGTCGAACTGCTCATCCCCGATTTCAACGCGAAGCCCGATCAGCTCGCCGAAGTCTTCTCCTCCCGCCCCGAGGTGCTGGCGCACAACCTGGAGACCGTGCCCCGGGTCTTCAAGCGGATCCGCCCCGCGTTCCGCTACGAACGGTCCCTGGAGGTCCTCACCGCGGCCCGCGCCGACGGTCTGGTCACCAAGTCCAACCTGATCCTCGGTATGGGCGAAACCCCCGACGAGGTCACCCAGGCCATGCGCGACCTGCACGAGGCGGGTTGCGACATCCTCACCATCACCCAGTATCTGCGCCCCTCGCCGCGCCACCATCCGGTGGACCGCTGGGTGAAACCCGAGGAGTTCGTGGAACATTCGAAGGTCGCCGAGGAGATCGGTTTCGCCGGAGTGATGGCGGGCCCGCTGGTCCGTTCCTCCTACCGCGCGGGCCGGTTGTACGCCCAGGCCATGGCCCACCACGGCCGCCCCATCCCGGAAGCCATGGCGCACCTGGCCACCGAGGGCACCGCCACCCAGGAGGCCAGCGCCGTCCTGGCGCGGTTCGGGTCGCGGGTCTGAGGCTTTCCGCTCCGATTCGCCGGTACTCCCGACGGATCGGAACACCCGCCGGCGGGTTGCCCGAAGTGGCACTGGTCGAGGAATCTCAACGGTGACACCATCGGAAACCCAGGGAGATCCCGCATGCTCATCGTCGCCGGACATCTCGTCGTCGATCCACCGGCCCGCGCCGCCTATCTCGACGGATGCGTCGAGGTGGTCGACCGGGCCCGCTCGACGCCGGGCTGTCCGGATTTCGCGCTGAGCCCCGATCTCACCGATCCCGCGCGCATCAATATCTTCGAGTGCTGGACGGACCGGGGATCGGTGGAGGCGTTTCGCGGCTCGGGCACCGGCGACGGGCAGGATGCGGCGATTCGCGACGCTTCGGTGGCCGAGTACGAGATCGCCGAAATCCGTTCGCTGACCTGAGCGACGGCTAGAACTTCAGTCGCTGCAGGAGCGCCGGGATCTTCGAGGCCGACATGAGCGCCTTGAACTGCCAGCTGTCGTCGCGCGGGAGGATCCCGCCGCGCTGGGTGACATCGAAGGCGTCGTAGAGGGTTTCGCCCTCCTCCATCAGCCCTTCGGCGTCGAAGTGATAACGGTCGACCGCCGGGCATTGGATGAAGCGACCGTTGCCGTGGAGCACGGGGGCGCTGCTGTCGTAGGGGTAGAGGCGTAGCGGTCCGTCCCAGTGGCCGCTGCCGATGTAGCGGATGACGACCCGCACCCGTCCCTCCGGAGTGACGTCGAGGTAGACCTGGCCGGGCAGCGGGTCGTAGCGCCAGTCCGGGATGGCGTCGAAGAAGGCGAAATTGTATTTCACGAATTCGTCGATGCCGACGATGGTGCGCCCGAAGGTGGTCACGTCGGTGTAGCGGACGTCGGGCGCGTACAGCTCGTGGTTGAGGCTCATATCGCGCACCAGGAAGCTCCACCAATACTTCTTCGCCCACTCCATGAGCCAGGACAGATCCTGACCGAGCCGGCTGTAGAGCTCCAGTTTCCGATCGAATTCGACGAACCACTTCTCGGTGGTGGCCTGTAGTTCCGGTTCCGGGATCACCCGGATGGGCACCGCGCGGTTCGCGTCGAGGTATTCGGGAGCCGGCCGGGCGAGGCGGGGTCGGCGTAGGGCTTGCTGGAACTGTTCGTCACTGAACACGGCACGGCCTTTCGACGAGCGCGACCCGGGGTCGCGGTCGAACATCAACTTGTATCGTATGATTTATGTTGAATCAGGTGATGTCAATCACGACCTGGAAACCCGATGCGAGGATGAATCGGTGAACGCACCCAGGCTGTGGCGCGGCCGGACGCTGGACGCCAGATCCGCGGAACGGCGCGAGCAACTCGTGGACGTCGGTTTCGCCTTGCTCGGCACCGACGGTTCGGCCGCCGTCACGATGCGGGCGGTGACCCGGCTGGCGAATCTGAGCCCCCGCTATTTCTACGAGAGCTTCGCGGACCGCCGGGCCCTGCTCGTCGCCGTCTACGACCGCCTGGAAACCGAGCTGCTGACACAGTTGAGCACGGTCGATCCCGGCGGCGACCCGCACACGACGGTCCGTGCGGCACTGCGGATCTGCGCCACCTACTTCGAGGAGGACCCGCGCCGGGCCAGGGTCCTGCTCCGGGAACCACTCACCGACGACACCCTGCGCGCGCACAGCGCCGGTCGGCTCCCGGCCTTCCTCCGCACCGTGGTCCCGGCGCTGGGCGCGGAGGTCGGGGCGTTACTGCCCGACAACGAGGAGACGCTCGCCGTTGTCGGCACCGCCCTGGGTGGCGCCCTGGTCGCCCTCTACGTGGATTGGATCGACGGCCTCCTCCCGGTCCCCCGGGATCTGCTCGTCGACACCGCCACCGCTGTCGTACTGTCGCTGGCCCGCGCCTGATCCGCGGACGGACCGCCCGCGCGGATCAGCCGACGGGCTGCGGCAAGGTCTCGCCGGTCTCGAGCAATGTCTTGAGCCCCGCGAGGATCCCGGGCCACCCCGAGCTGATCCCCTCCAGCACTCCGCTACCTGGCTGGAAACCATCGTGCACGACGGTCAGTTTCACCACTTCGCCCTGCACCTCGAGCTCGAAGGTGACCTTCGAGCGCACTTCGCGGCCCCAGGCCTCGACCGTGTCCGGGTCCATGCCGAACGCGTCGGCGAATGCCGGATCGAACGTGTGCCACGCGTAGGACAGTCGCGTGTACGGTTCGGACTCCAGCACCACCTGCTCGGGATCGCTACTGGTCCAGCCCTGTTCGTGCCACACCATGGGCGAGCCGGGCCGCCAATCGCTCTCGAACGTCGCACCCCAGTAGCGCTGCGTGAAGGCCGGATCGGTCAGGGCCTGCCACAGTTTCCGGTCGGTGGTCCGGATATAGGTCACGTAGACGAATTGCGGTGCGCTCACGGGTTCCTCCAGTGCTCGTTTCAGATCGTCGAGGGCGATGAGCCGGCCCCGGTCGTATTTGCCGATCCAGCGCTGCGCGATCTCGTTGATGGGTACGGGGTTGAGATAGTGCAACCGCCGCCGGCCGTCCCGCACGGTGGTCACCACTCCGGCCTCGACCAGCACGGACAGATGCTTGGTCACCGCCTGGCGGGTCATTCCCAGACCGTCGCCGAGTTCGCCCAGGCTCTGCCCGTTGCGCGCGTGCAGCCGGTCCAGCAGCTGTCTGCGGCTGGAGTCGGCCAGCGCCTTGAACACGTCGTCCATCTCACCTCCCGCAACCAATTGGTTGCCTTTTAAAAATAGGCAACCAATTGGTGGCATGTCAAGCGGAGGGCCGCACCCGGCGTGCGCCGATCACCCGGCCGTGGAAATCACCGGCCGATCGCGACCACGTCGTAGGCCGTACTCGGGCCGGGGATCGTGGTGAATCGCGCGTTGGGCAGATAGAGACGGTCCGCGAACGCCGCGATCGTGGTGGGCACATCGAAGCGGGGGTCCCGGTAGCGACGCTCGAGGGTGCCGCGCTCGGCCGCTCCGTCGAGCCGGACCCGGGCGACGGTGCCGAGCCGGTTCTGTACGACCAGCAATCCGCCCTCGTACCAGAGCAACCCGTCCCCGGATGGCACCGACTCCGTCCCCAGAGCGATTCGCTTCGTCGCGCCGGTCATCGGATCCACGCGAAACAGCAGACCGGTCACCGACTGCACGATGATCAGCCCGGCACCGTCCGGTGTGCGCACTATGCCGTTGGCGTTGATCGCCTCCGCCACGTACTCGATCGCGCCGGTCAGCGGTAACCGCACCACCTCCGACTCCCGCGGCAACGAGCCGCCGGGACCGAAGGGAAGGTGGTACAGCACCGGCAGATGGGAATCGGTGAACCACGCGCCCGCGGGCGTGAGCACCACATCGTTGACGAACGAATCCGCGGAGCCCAGGCGGTAGGTCGCCGACACCGACCCGGCTCCGATATCGATGACGCGCGCATCCGCCGCCGCCCCGCCCGCGACGAAGAGCCGGTCGCCGTCGACCGCGAGGCCGAGCGACGGTGTGCCCGGGCCGGGGCTGAGCACAGCACCAGCGCCGGTCGCCAGATCCACCCGGTAGATGGTCCCGTCCAACCGTGATCCGAGGTAGGCGACAGGGCGGGACCCGATCGCGATACCCTCCGGCGCGAATCCGGCCGGTAGTCCGATGACGTCCGGGAACCGGATGCCGGCGGCCGGCCCGGCCCCGGCGCACGCGGCGCAGAGGATCACCAGAGCCGTCGCGAGACCGAACACACAGCGCATCCGATACCTCCGGCCCGTCAATAGCCGACAGTGAACTGCCGGTCACCACCGGCATTCTCGAGTTCGTCCAGAACGGCGACCGCGAGGTCTTCGGCGGAGATCTCCGAGAGTCCGGCCGCGTCGGCGACGAGTGTGGTGGTGCCGCGCCGGTAACTTCCCGTACGTAATCCGGGCCGGAGCAGGGCGGGCGGGCTCAGGTAGACCCAGTCGGCCGGATGCGCGCGGCACACCTCCAGCTGCGTGACACTCGCTTGCGCGACGGCCCGAATCGACTCGGGCACGTACTCCGGGCTGTCGAGGACGAGCCGGCCGGGGTCTCGCGGATTCCACAACGGCGCGGCACCGCCCACCACGAGAATGCGCACCCCGCTCCCCTTCGCCGCGTCGAGCAGCGCGGTCGTACTCGCGGCTACGGTGTGTTCCCGGCCGGCGGGAGCACGCGTCGCGCCCACCACGGCGTCGGTACCGCTGAACAGCTCACTCATCCGCGTGCGGTCGTCGGCGTCACCCCGCACGGCGACCACCCCGGACGGCAGGCCGGACGGCTGCCCGGTGCGGTAGACGGCCAGCGGTTCATGCCCCCGCTGCGCGGCTTCGGCGACAACCCGGGAACCGACCATCCCGGCGGCTCCCACCACGACGATCTTCATCGCGACATCTCCTTCGCCACGGCGACCACGGCGCCGCGCCGCCGGACGGGTGCGGGCAGCTGGCCCGCGACGATCGCCGCCAGCGAGAGCCCGAAGCCCGTCAACTGGACCGGGCCGAGTGTCTGGCCGAGCAGGACGGCACCGAGAACGGCGGCGACCAGCGGCGAGAGCAGCGTGAGGATCGCCACGGAGTTCACCGGCAATGCGGTGACACCGCGGAACCACAGCACATAGGCGATGAGTCCGCCGAACAGACCGAGCCAGAGATATCCGAGGGCAGCGGACAGGCCGATCGCCGGCGGCGGCCCCTCGACCAGAACCGTGAGCGGCGCCAGGAACAGCCCACCCGCCGTGAGCTGCCAGCCGGCGAAGGCAGTAGGCCCCACCCCGGTGGGCCGGCCCCAGCGTTTGGTGAGCGTCAGACCCAGTGCCATCGAGGCCGCGCCGCCCAGTCCGGCAATCACCCCGACGGGGTCGAAGGCCGCGGCCGGTCCGAGCACCACCAGAGCGACCCCCGCGAATCCAACGGCACCCCAGGTCATCCGCCATCCCGACGGGCTCTCGTGCAGTACGGCCACCGACAGTACCGCGACGACCAGCGGTTGCGCGGCCGCCAGCGTGGCGGCGACTCCGCCGGGAAGCCGTTCGGCCGCCACGAACAGCAGCGGGAACAGCAGACCGATATTGAGGATCCCGAGTACCGCGGCCCTGCCCCACCACACACCACGCGGCAGGGTCCGGGTGATCGCGAGCGCGATCAGTCCGGCCGGCAGTGCGCGCAGCAGACCCGCGAACAGCGGATGCCCCGGTGGGAGCAGTTCGGTCGTGACGATATAGGTCGTACCCCAGGCGACCGGCGCGAACGCGGTGAGCGCGGTCCGGGGCAGATCGCCCCGGCGGGGTCCCCCGACCCCCGCGGGGACCTCCTGTGCAACTGGACTTTTCACTCTGGAAGTTTCACCCCGCGTACATTGATGAGTCCAACACATGTTTGTCACTCGATCGATCTCGATATAAGATTGATCCATGGAACTGCAACAGCTGCGCTATGTGCTGGCCGTCGCCGAGACGAACAACTTCACCCGGGCCGCCCAGCGCTGCCTGGTCGTCCAGTCCGCGCTCAGTCACCAGATCGCCCGGCTGGAACGCGAACTCGGCGCGAGACTGTTCGAACGCACCAGCCGCCGAGTCCGGCTGACGCCCGCGGGTGTCGCGTTCCTACCCGCCGCGCGCCAATGTCTGGAGGCCGCCGAACGTGCCGCCGCCGCGGCCGCCGCCGCGGTGGGCGAGGTGCGCGGCCGGCTCGCCGTCGGCCTGATCCCCTCCGTCACCGGGGTCGATCTGCCCGCCGCGCTGCGCGATTTCCGCCGCCGCTACCCCCATGTCCGGATCAGTCTGCGAGTGGGCGCGAGCGACGAACTCACCGACCAGGTCCGCGAGAACGCGCTCGATATCGCCTTTCTCGGACTTCCGACCACCGCGCGACCACACGGCGTGACCGCCCATGAACTCCGCCGGGATCGTCTCGTCGCCGTGGTCGCCCCCGAACATCCGCTCGCCGGCGAGGCCTCGGTGGACCTGGCACGCCTGGCCACCGAAACCTTCGTCGACCTGCCGGCCGGGACGGCCGGACGCGCGCAATCGGACCAGGCCTTCGCCGCGGCCGGGATAGACCGTGAGGTCGCCTTCGAGGTGTCCTCCGCCGAGTACATCGCCCGTCTCGTCGAACAGGACCTTGGCGTGGCCATGCTGCCTTCCGCCTACGTTCCGCAGCTCACCGGCATCGCCACCGTCGAGGTCTCCGACGCCCCCGCCCGGGTGGAGTACCTCGTCTGGAACAGCCTCTCGCGAACCCCCGCGGCCGCGGCGTTCCTCGCGATTCTCGATGTTCCCGACCCGCCGGACAGCAGCAGGTGACACCTGCCCGCAGCACCCGAGGGTCGGCCGACAGGCGGTCGCCTCGCCCGATGTCGAACGCCTCGGTATTCGAGCCCGCGGACAGCGCGCGGCTCCGGCGGCCGGCCCGCGGTGCCGCGCTCGAACGCGTCAGCGACGCCGATCGGCCGCCCTCCGTCCCGCCGTGGCCGGGACCCGGCCGTCAGACCAGGTGCTTGCGCAGCACTTCCTGGTGGGTCGGGCGCGCGTCCTCCAGCCGGACGCGGCCCTCGGCGGTGAGCGCCAGGAAATTCGCGCGGCGATCGAAATCACAGGCCGCACGCTCCACCAGCCCCGCCTTCTCCAGCCGGGTCACCGTGCGCGAGAGCGCGCTCTGACTCAGGTACATCTCGGCCTCGATGTCCTTCATCTTGACCTTCTCCGCCTGCTCCGCACCGCAGCGCCCGCCCAGGACCTGCAGTAACTCGAATTCGCTGAGCCCGAGCCGATGCCGTGCCTGCAGCGCGTTCTCGAGTTCGCAGGAGGTGACGTGGTAGCGACGCAGCGTTTCGGACCACTTCGCGCAGACATCGTTGTCGGAGTCGTGGTACATGACCCGAGATTAGCATGTCAAGTCATTTTATGCCCATGCATTACATGCCACGGCATTACATGCGTTGACATTCAATGCTCGCGCATCTAAGTTCTCTCGGGTGACCCTCACCGCACCAACCCCGCAGAACCTCGCCGCCGCAACGTCTGCCGCACCGGCCGCCGGCCGCTGGGGACCGAAGCTGTGGGCGATCCTGTTCGTCGCCGGACTGGCGATGTTCCTCGACGCGCTCGACGTCTCCATGGTCGGCGTGGCACTCCCCTCCATCGGCCACGACCTGGGCCTCGACACCTCCGCCCTGCAATGGATCGTCAACGGCTACATCCTCGGCTACGGCGGCCTGCTCCTCCTGGGCGGACGCGCGGCCGACCTGCTCGGCCGCCGCCAGGTGTTCCTGACCGCCCTGGTGGTCTTCGGGATCGCCTCGCTCGTCGGCGGACTCGTCGACGCCGGCTGGCTGCTGATCGCGACCCGGATCGTCAAGGGCGTGGCCGCCGCCTTCACCGCCCCGGCCGCCCTCTCGATCATCACCACCACGTTCAAAGAGGGCCCGGACCGCAACCGGGCACTGTCCATCTTCACCATCTTCGGCGCCACCGGATACGCCTCCGGCCTGATCGTCTCGGGCCTGCTGACCGGTATCGATTGGCGGCTCACCTTCTACATGCCCGTGGTGGTCGTCGCCGCGGTCATCGTCGCGGCCTACTTCGTGGTGCCGCGCAACAGCGAAAAAGAGGAGGGCCGGATCGATTTCACCGGCGCCGCCCTGCTGACCGGCGGTATGCTCGCGGCGGTCTACACCATCGTCACCGCCCCGGAAACCGGTTTCACGGCCACCGTCGTCGCGACGACCGTACTGGCGGTCGGACTGCTCAGCGCGTTCTTCGTGACGGAGAAGCGGGTGAGCCACCCGCTGGTGCGGCTCAGCATCTTCCGGGTGAAGTCGATCGTGCGGGCCAACCTCGCGGCCCTGGCCATCTTCGGCTCCTACCTCAGCTTCCAGACCATCGTCTCGCTGTACCTGCAGAACACCCTGCAGTGGGAGCCCCTGCAGATGGCGCTGGCCATGGCGCCCACCGGCATCATCGTCGCCATCCTGTCCCCGATGGCCGGTAAGCTCATCGACCGCTTCGGCACCGGCCCGATGATCCTGGCCGCGCTCACCTCGTTCGTCGCCGGCTACCTCTGGTTCCTGACCCGCGGCGGCAGCCCCGACCCCGTCTACGCGGTCGACTACCTGCCCGCCTTCCTGCTGCTCGGCCTCGGCTTCGCGCTCGGCTTCTCCGCGGTCATGTCGCAGGCCACCGAAGGTATCGCCGACCACGAGCAGGGCCTGGCCTCCGGTCTCGTGCAGACCTCGTTCCAGATCGGCGGCGCGGTGGTCCTCGCCATCGCCACGGGGCTGATCAGCGGTGCGGCCACGGGCGGCATCGACGGTTACCGGCCCGGGCTCTACCTGGTCACCGCGGTGGCGGTGGTCGGTCTGCTGGCCTCGGCGACGGCGCTGCTGGCGCGCAAACAGCCGGTCGCCGAACTGGCGTAACGGTTTCCGTATCGAGAACGGGGTCGCCGATTCGGCGGCCCCGTTCTCGGCGCGCAGCTGTTGCGGCACACGCGGACGCATTCGCCGACCGGGCGCCGGCCCTGCACAACCAGCATCGCGCCGACTACGGCGCCGCGCCGCCGCAGTGGGACGCCACGCTCGCGGCGGAAACACAGCAGTGGGCGCACCGCTGCGGGTTCACCCACTCGCAGGCCGGCGGGAGATACGGGGAGAACCCGTACGCCGGCGGCGGGGAGAACGTCACCGTCGACCGGGCGGTGCTCAATGGATCGTCGCCGTCAGCAGAACGCCGAAGCCCAGCACGATCAGCGCCACGCCGGACGCGCGTTCGAGTGCCGGAAGCGCTCGGGTGAATCGGGTCAGGACGACACGGTTGCCGATGAGGACAGCGACGAGCAGGTCCCAGATCAGCACAACGGCGAACATCCACATGCCATAGGCGACGAGTTGTCCCGGGCGCGTCCCGGCAACCAGCACAGCGGCGAGACCCGCATAGAAAAGGGCGTTCTTGGGGTTGAGCGCGGCCGATCCGAACCCCATCGCGGCAAGTTGCCACCAGCCGCCTGTACGGCGAACGGTTTCGCCGGCCGGTGCCGGCTCGAGCGGGGCGGCGCCGGCCGCGCGCAGAAACCGTATGCCGAGGTACAGCAGGAATCCGGCGCCCGCGATCTGCACAACGGTGAACCCGATGGCGCCCGGCCGCAGGATCGACAGGCCCGCGAACGCTGTCGCGATGAAGACGGCGTTCGCGGCCGCGATGCCCGCACACGCTCCGGTCGCGCGACGCCATCCTCTGGTCATCGACGAGTGCGCGACCAGGAAGAAATCGGGGCCCGGCGACAGCAGGGCGAGGAAGTGGGCTCCGGCCACGGCAGCGAATTGATTTCTGCTTCCTCTGTGCTCGGCGGATAGGGACCGAGCCACGCCTGGTCCACATGGAGCATCTGATAGCTCCACCGGCCCTCCACGGGGTTGCACGCGTGGACTCGGTGAGCGGGAATCACCACGAGGCTCTTCGCCGTGAGCGGCACGGGACCGTCGGACGCGCCGGTGAACACACTGCGCCCTCGTCGACTGCGCCGATGGATACCGCGTCGTGCGAGTGCGGTTTGTAGCACGACACGGTGCGGCACGCCCGCCTGCTCTCGAGATGAGGGAACGCGTCGTCGCGCCAGAACTCCGCCACCGGCCCGAGCCTAGAGCGTGGTCGCCCGAGTGGTCAGAACGGCCGCTGGGTGCGGATGATCTCGGCGAGGTAGGCGTAGTCGTCGGCCCGGCCGCTGGACGCACGGAAGACCAGGCCGAGGGTGCGCCCCGGCGCCGGATTCGCGAACCGTGCGGTATCGAGTGCGCCGCGGCCGGTCTCGGCCGTGACCGCCATCTCCGGGACGAGGGTGATCCCGAGCCCGCCGGCCACACACTGGACCACCGTGGACAGCGAAGCCGCGCGGGTGTCCCCGGCTCCGCCGGGATGGACGTCCGTGGAACGGCACAGTTCGAGGGTCTGATCCCGCAGACAGTGGCCCTCGTCGAGCAGC
Organism: Nocardia sp. NPDC004568; assembly: GCF_040609955.1. Taxonomy (NCBI): domain Bacteria; kingdom Bacillati; phylum Actinomycetota; class Actinomycetes; order Mycobacteriales; family Nocardiaceae; genus Nocardia; species Nocardia sp. NPDC004568. The sequence goes on along the minus strand of NZ_JBEXLL010000065.1, from coordinate 27,604 downwards.
AGCATCGGTAGTGCGCCCAGCGCGGCGGGTTCGATATCGGTTCGACCGGCCAGCGGGTGGCCGGCGGGGACAACCAGAACGAATTCCTCGGTGTAGAGCGGTATCTCGACCAGCCCCGCCGCCTCCGCGGGCAGGGCGAGCACCGCGACGTCGAGCACTCCGGCGCGCAGCTCATCGATGAGGCGAGCCGTTTTGTCCTCGATCACCTGCGGGGCCAGCGCGGGGAGTTTGCGGTGCAGGGTGGGTAGCAGGGCGGGGAGTATGTAGGGGGCCGCGGTCGGAATGATCCCGATACGGAGTACGCCGGCGAGGACGTCCCCGGTCGCCGAGGCCACGAAACGGTCCGCGGCTTCCAGGGTGGCCGTGGCGGCGGGGAGCAGCCGCGCGCCGACCGCGGTCACCAGGACGCGTCGGGTACTGCGCTCGATGAGCTGCAGTCCGAGCCCGCTCTCCAGTGAGGCCAACGCCTGCGACAACGTGGGCTGGCTCACCTCGAGCCGGGCCGCGGCGGTGCCGAAGTGCCGGTATTCGGCGACCGCTACGAACGCACGCAGCTGTGACAGGGTGGGCTGATAAGACTGATCGGGCACGCCTATGAGTCTAGTGCCACTCATCACTTTTGCCTTTTGCCGGTCGTTCGGCAAGATTACTTACGAGCTTTCGCCTTACCGGCTGGAAATCGACCAGACCGGTACCACGTATACGAGAAGGAGTTTCGGGCATGCCCCTGCTGACCATCGGCGACCAGTTCCCCGCCTACGACCTCACCGCGGTGATCGGTGGTGACTTGTCCAAGGTCGACGCTCAGCAGCCGGATGACTATTTCACCCGGATCACCAGCGCCGATCACGCGGGCAAGTGGCGGATCGTATTCTTCTGGCCGAAGGATTTCACCTTCGTGTGCCCGACCGAGATCGCCGCGTTCGGCAAGCTGAACGAGGAGTTCGCCGACCGTGACGCCCAGGTGCTCGGCGCGTCGGTCGACAACGAATTCGTGCACTTCCAGTGGCGGGCCCAGCACGAGGACCTGAAGACGCTGCCCTTCCCGATCCTGTCCGACCTCAAGCGCGAACTGGCCACCGCCACCGGCGTTCTCAACGCCGACGGTGTCGCCGATCGCGCCACCTTCATCGTCGACCCGAACAACGAGATCCAGTTCGTCTCGGTGACCGCGGGGTCGGTCGGCCGCAATGTCGACGAGGTGCTGCGCGTCCTGGACGCGCTGCAGTCCGACGAGCTGTGCGCCTGCAACTGGAAGAAGGGCGACCCGACCATCGACGCGCGCGAGCTGCTGGCCGCGAGCGTCTGAGAGCGGAAGGAGAACCGGTGAGCATCGACAACCTGAAGAACTCGCTACCCGAGTACGCCAAGGACCTCAAACTCAACCTGTCGTCCATCTCGCGGACGACGGTACTCAACGAGCAGCAGCTGTGGGGCACCCTGCTGGCCGCGGCCGCCGCGACCAGGTCCACGGCCACTCTGCGGGAGATCGCGCAGGAAGCGGCCGACGTGCTGTCCGCCGAGGCCTACAACGCCGCGCTGGGCGCCGCCTCGATCATGGGCATGAACAATGTCTTCTACCGGGGCAAGGCGTTTCTGGACGGTAAGTACGACGATCTGCGGGCCGGTCTGCGCATGCAGATCATCGGCGCTCCCGGTGTCGACAAGGCCGATTTCGAACTCTGGTCGTTCGCGGTCTCCTCGATCAACGGCTGCCAGCACTGCCTGGAAGCACACGAGCACACCCTGCGTGAGGCGGGTGTCTCGCGCGAGGTGATCTTCGAGGCGCTGCGCGCCGCGGCGATCGTGGCGGGAGTCGGACAGGCCGTGCAGGCCACCGAGGCCCTGGCGACGGCCGCGGTCTGACCCGTTCGCCCGGCCGGGCGGACCGCACGACCCGGAGCCGGGGTGGCGAGGAATCTCCTCGGCACCCCGGCTTTTCGCGTCGCCGGTCTCTTGGGACGGCGCGCCGGACGACCCGGAGAAGCCGGGTGCGATACCCCCAGCGCACCGTCGGCTCCGGAAAAGTTGAGTCCCTCACCAAACCGAACGCAGGACCCACGCGAACTCCCTCCCGATGCCGTTCCAGGCGCCGAGGCCCCGAGACCTCGGCCGACGACACGAGAGGTTCGCGACTGTGAATGCACGGCGATGGACACGGACGAGCGCATTGCGCTGGGGACTGGCGGGCGCGCTGGCCGCGGCCGGGTTGGCGGGGACCGCGAGCCCCGCCGCCGCGGCACCCGAGGCGGCGCACGTAGTCTCGGCCGAGAACGTGACCGATCGGCAGCAGACCGTCACGGTCTTCTCCCCCGCGATGAACAGGCCGATCCCGATACAGGTCGTTCGCGCGGCCGATACGTCGCGGCCCCGGCCGACGCTGTATCTGCTCAACGGTTCCGGTGGCGGTCCCAACGAGAGCGGCTGGGACAAGCAGACCGATGCCTTCGAATTCCTGAGCGGTAAGGACGTCGACGTCGTGACTCCGTACGGCGGCGCCAACTCCTATTACACCGACTGGATCCGCGACGACGCCGCCCTCGGCCGGAACAAATGGCAGACCTTCCTCAACGAGGAACTACCGCCCGTGATCGAGAAGTACCTCGGATCGAATGGCAACCGGGCGCTGGCGGGTGTATCCATGAGCGGCACCTCCGTGCTGAATTTGGCCATCGCCAAGCCCGGCTTCTGGAAGAGCGTGGCCTCCTACAGCGGATGCGCCCAGACCTCCGACCCCGTCGGCCACGAATTCGTCCGGCTCACCGTGGAACTGTGGGGTGGCGGGCAGAGCGTCGAGAACATGTGGGGTCCGGCGAACGGGCCGCTGTGGCGCGCCAACGATCCGCTGGTGAACGCGGAAGGGCTGCGCGGCACCCGGATCTATCTCAGTACAGGCAGCGGTATTCCGGCGGCCCCGCACGACACGCCGTTCGATCGCCGGGTGCGGGAGGGCCGGATCCCCTTGCCGGTGCAGCTCGCGTTCGGCGGACCGATCGAGGCGGCGATCCGGTACTGCACGGTGAACCTGACGAACCGGCTGCGTGAGCTGAACATCCCGGTGACGCTGGACGATCGGCCGGTCGGCACGCATTCCTGGGGTTACTGGGAGGACGATCTGCGCACCTCCTGGCCGTTCCTGGCACAGTCGATCGGGATCGGCTAGGTCTTCGGCGTCGGCGGTGAGCGCCGCCCGAGCCGCGCTCACCGCCGGTCACTGGGCAATACCTCGGCTCGGCGCCGGCCGCGTCGGCAGCACAATGCCATCCGCGGGGGCCTCGAGCCGGTCCCGGCCCGGGCAGACCGCTCAGCGGCGGCAGTGCGTGAAAATGCCTACGGCAGTGGCAGACACGAACTACCGGCGTCGAGCCCCGGCCCCCGCACATCGACCTCGATGTACTTCGCGGAGGTGTACTGCCCCGGGGTGAACTGCTGTGCGGTGATGTTCTGACGGCCCGTGTATTTCGGCGTCCATTCGAAGGTCGCCGTCCCGTTCTCCGGGTGGTAGACGGCCCGGCCCAGGCGTTCTCCATTACCCGGAACCGCGCCACCGCTGTTGATGATGGTGACCTCGCCCGCCTCGGAGGGTGGCGCGTCGACGGTCGCGGTCACCGTATACGCGCATCCGGACCGCAGCCCCTCCGGTCCGGCGGCCACATCCACTCCGGTCACGGCCGCGCCCGCACCCGGTGCCGCGTACGCTGCCGCGACCCCCAGAACGCTCAGCACCGCGGCGAAGCCGAAATGTCGGATATTGCTGTGCATATCGAACCTTTCGTCATCTTCGGTAGGACCCCTCCGACCCTCCCACATCCGGCCGCCGCCCGCCGATCGGGCGCTGGAGGCGGCTCACGCTCCGAGTTCGGCGGAGGCACGAAAATCGCTCGGCCGGATACCCCGGTGCCGTTTGAACGCGGCACTGAAACCGAACGCGTCCGCGTAGCCCACGGCCTTCGCCACCTGCGCCACCGTCAGACTGCGATCGGCGAGCAGTTCTTCCGCCTCATCCATCCGGCATTCGGTGAGATACGCCAGCGGCGACTGCCCCATGACCTCGGAGAACCGCCGCGCGAACAACGCCCGCGAAACCCCCGCTTCCGAAGCCAGCGACGCGACCGTCCACCCCGCGGCGGGCTTTCCGTGCATCGCCTCCAACGCCGGCCCCACCACCGGATCGGCCGGCCCGCGATACCAGCCCGGCGCGCCCGCGTCCTGCCCGTCGAACCAATCGCGCAGCGTGCACACCAGCGCCCAGTCGAGCAGCCGGTCCATCATCGCCTGCGCGCCCGCCGGCCGGCGCACCGCATCCGTGGCGACCGATTCCATCCACGCGCACACCTCGACATCGTCGGAGACCACAAGTACCGGCGGCACCGCGCGCAGCAAGCGTTCGTGTCGCCGGCCCGACGCCCGGTAGGCACCGACGATCAGCGCGGTCTCGCCGGCCGGGCCGTCACCCCAGCGGCCGTCGTCCAGCGCGGCATCGCATTTGGCGTCGGGTGCGAAACAGGCGATCTCGTACTCTTCGTGGGGCAGGCCCACCGTGTCCGCGTGATCGGCGAAGAGAAACGGTTCCGGACCCCGCACTATCGCGGTGTCTCCGGCCACGATCCGGCGTTCGGTCCCGTCGGGCAGCAGCAGCGCGCCCCCGCCGCGCAGCACGGTGATCATGGTGAGCGGTGCGCGGTCGGCGAACCGGATACTCCACGGTGCTTCCAGGACCGCGTTGGTGAGTACGGCACCTTCGGCACGGATGCCGCTCAGCAGTGTGCTCAATGGATCCACCCGATCGAGGGTAGACGAACTCCTATCAGATGTAGATCTTTACCCATAGATCGTCCACCGAATGCCAGGTGGAATGAGAGCAGACCGCACAACCGAGCATCCGAAGAACCGGATCGAGATGGAGGACCCCGTGTCGCACACCACGATCGACGACGCCACGACCACCCGCACCGCCCTCGTCGTCGTCGCCCACCCGCGCCGCGACTCGCTCACCGCCCATATCGCCGACCTGGCCGCCCAGCGACTCACCGCGGCCGGTTACCGCATCGACCTCCTCGACCTGCACGCCGAGAACTTCGACCCCCGGATGAACGCCGCCGACCTTCCGGAGTGGGGAAACCGGGAGAAGACCTACTCTCCCGAGGTCGAAAACCATATGCGGCGCATCCTCGCCGCCGACGTCATCGTCGCGGTGTTCCCGGTGTACTGGGTGCAGGTCCCGGCGATCCTCAAAGGCTGGATCGACCGCGTCTGGAACTACGGATTCGCCTACGGCCGCAGCAAACCCCGGCTCGCGGGCAAACGGATGCTGTGGCTCGGTCTGGCCGGCGCGGCCGACGACGACAGCGTCGTCGACCTCATGCAGCAGTCGCTCGGCATGCAGCTCAACGATGGCATCGCGTACTACTGCGGCCTGACCGAATCGTCGGTGGGCTTGCTCCCCGGCGCGGAGGAGAAACGGCAACGGGTGGACGCCGACGGCAATCTGCTGCTCGACGAGGCACTCACCGGCGCGGTACGCGACGCCCACTACGCGGCGCTGGAGGACCGGGCCCGGCGCTTCGTCGATGATTTCCTGGTCGGCGTCCGGGTCCCCGCCTGACCGGTACAGGTTCCCGCCCGGCGTACGCACGCACTCGTGCACCGGGCCGGGTTCCTCCGCCTGGACGCGAACCCGGGCGCGCGGGCGTTACGGATCGGGATAGAATGGGCGGATCCGCGACAGTTTCTCCGACTACATCCACCACGGCCGTACGAACGCCAGACAACAGGAGACATCGGCCATATCGCCGGTTCGCCGCCCGCCCGCCACTGTCGCCCCGAACACCCGGCCATCGCGGAATCGGAAGCCCTCGGCGACTATCGACCCACTCGCAGCCCAGCGCCCTGCTCCCTCACCGACTCGCCGGCCAGTCGCCCATGCCCCGTTCAGCCGCCCGCCGGAGCCGAGCGAGCGGACCGGCGGCAAGAGTTGCAAAGAAACCTTTGCAGAAGTTTGTTTGCAAAGGATATTCTGTGATCGTGCCCGCTGACATACCGCCCAGAGAAATCACCGATCCGGCCGCGCTGCGCGCGCTGGCGCACCCGCTGCGCCAGCGCATCCTGCGCGCCCTCGCCGAGAACGGCCCGTCGACCTCCACCGCGCTCGCCGCTCTGCTCGGGGAGAACACCGGCGCTACCAGCTATCACCTGCGACAGCTGGCCGAACACGGATTCATCGAGGAGGCCCTGGAACTGGCCAAGGGGAAAGAGCGGTGGTGGCGTTCGCCGCCCAAGGATCTGCGATACCGAATGGACCGCGAACAGTCACCGGAGGTACGCGAACTCCTGGAGGGACTGTTCGCGCAGCACCTCGCCGAGGACATCGAGATGTTCCGGCAGTACGAGGCGCAACGGACCGAGCTGGGCGAGTGGGCCGAAATCCTGCCCTTCTCGCGCGGTGCGGTCTATGCGACGCCCGCGGAAATCGAGGAATTCTTCGAGGACTACCTGGCACTGCTCAAACGTTTCCAAGCGACCCATCGGCAGGGCCGGCCCGGCACCCGCCGCGTGCTGACCCGTTTCCTCGCCTTCCCGGCGCCCGGCAGCACCTCGGCGGAGTAGCCCACCATGTTCTCGATCGTTCGACGTATCGCACTGTTCGCCACCGTGCTCGCCGCTGCCTGCTGCGGGATACCGCAGGCCCACGCCCAGGACGACACCACCGCGGTGGGTATCACATTCACTCGCGGCGACGGCACCACGACCACCGGCACCGTCCACGCGCCGCCCGGCGCCACCGGCCGTCCGGGCGTCGTGCTGGTCCACGGTTCGGGAGACGGCCGCAGTACCCACTACGACCTCACCGCCGCCGCCTTCGCCCGCGCGGGCATCGTGGCGCTGACCTACAGCAAGCGCACTGAGGGATACACCCCGGCACACCGCGACTATTCGCTGCTCGCCGACGACGCGCTGGCCGGTCTCGCGGCTTTGCGGAGCCGGCCGGAAGTCGACCCCGCCCGGGTGGGTCTGTGGGGGTTGTCCGAGGGCGGCTGGGTCGCACCGCTGGCCGCTTCACGGTCGGCCGACGCGGCATTCCTGATCACGATCGGCGCGAACTCGGGCGCGCCGGCCGCCCAGCAGGCATGGGCGAACGAGACCAGGTTCGGCGCGGCGGGCGTGCGCGGTTCGATGATCGATACATTGGCACGCAACGGGATCCGGCAGCTCGTCGGCGCCGGACTGTTCGCACAGGCCGACTACGATCCGATTCCGGTGCTGGAACAGATCGCGCAGCCGGTCCTCGCCATCTGGGGTGACAAGGACCGGCTGACCCCTCCGGGCGACAGCCTGCGCGGTTTCCGGGCCGCGTTCGACCGGGCAGGGAAGGAGAACTACACACTGGTCACGCTGGCCGGCGCCCAGCACGGCGGGCAACCGACCACCGACGGCTTCGACAAGCTGCCCGGACTGGCGCCGGGATACGGGGAACTCATGAGTGAGTGGATCACCGGGCTGCCCGGCTCGGCTGCCGTCCCGCGAGTGGATCCGCCCGCGGTGCAGGGACATCCGGTGCGGGAACTCGACGCGTTGGCCCGGTGGGAATCGGCTCTCGCCAACCTGCTGTTACTGGCGGGGATCGTGCTCGCGTTCGGCGGCTACGCGCTGACCGGCGCGGTCCGGGCCTGGCAGCTACCGGACCGACGACCCGCGCGAATACTCATCTCGACGGCGGTGATCGGCATGGTCGGCGCGGTCGTCCAGCTCGGCTATATCCTCACCTCCCGCGCCACCTCCTTCGGCCCCTTGCTGTTCGGACGCACCCTGCCGTGGCTGGTGCTGCAGAGCGTCGCCGTGTGTGCCGTGGTCGCGCTGGGCTACCTGATTGTCCGCGCACCCCGCGCACCGGCCGGAATGTCGAAGGGGGCGTGGATGCGATGGACGTTATCGGTCGTCGGCGGAACAGGGTTCGTGCTCTGGGCGATCTACTGGGGCTTGCTACTTCCGTGACCACATCGCACCCCTGGCCCCCTACGGGAGCGGCCTCCCGACGATCCACTCGTGACCGAACGGATCCCGAACCCGCCCTTGACGCGCGCCATACGGCTGATCCGCCACCTCGAACACGATTTCGCCGCCGGCCTCCGCCATCCGCTCGGCGAGGCGGTCCGGATCGGCCGACACCACAGTGAGAAGTAGTCCGCGACCGCCGAGCCGTAGCGGGTCGGTATCGAAATCGTCGGCGTCCTTCACCTCGAATACGGCTCCGCACGGAAGTCCGAGCGCGGCGAAAACCACCCTGCCCTCTGCCTCGTGCCGCTGTTGCAGAGTGGCACCGAATACGTCGGTGTAGTAGCGGATCGCCGCGTCGGCGCCCTCGATGATCAGTTTCGGGGTGATCTGCTCGATGCTCATGAGTGGAGTATGTGCGGAGCCGCCACGCACCGACTTGGAGATTTGTCTCCTGAGGCGCGGACGGTGGCGGACGACAGGTGTTCGCACGGTGAACAACCTGGTCACGGCTCATCGCACAGGTGCGGTACCTCCGAGAACAACGAGCGTCCGGGAGGCAGGGCCCACGGCCGAGGGTGGAGCGTGCCCCGCGCGTTACCACGCGAGACACGCCCATCCTGGGGTAGTCGGCTACCTCTGCGGCGGAAGGCTCAGAACGGCTGCCCCTGCAAGAGCGCGAACGCGCCCGCGATGAAGAACAAGGGGATGAAGAGGGCGGTGGCGACAGGGTCGCCGTTGAGGTAACCCTGACGAATATTTTCCATTGCTGCTGCGGAACCCGAATTCATATCAACTGACCCTTTCACTGTGTCGTAGGTCGACACAGCCCACCGTACTTGCGGAGTCCAGAGCCTTGCCGTTACATCGCCGGAGTCGAGTGCCTGTCTGTGGCTCGGGGGCCGAGCAGCGTGTCCCACTTCGAATAGGCGTCGAAAACACGGAAGTGACGAGAATAGAGGTCCCCGCCCTCGGACAGGTCGTCGGTCGGTGCCGCAGTGACATCGATGACCGCTCTGGGGGTCAGGATGATGTCCTCGCCCGCTTCGTTCTCGTGAGCCCCTCGCTCGACTAGCGAGTTCACCTCGGCGAGTCTCACGCGCTTCCTCCTCCGACTCCGCGTAGACGAGGGGCACGTCTTCCCGAGACCGCGGTTATAGCCCTCCGCGTCGGACGTGAAGGCGTACAGCGTGATGGGGGGCTACGAACGGTCGGCGCGTGCCACTGCTCTCCTCGATGGTGATGTATCACTGCGCCGGATCGAAGGTTCTCGGCGAAGGCCGTCCTCGGACACCCCCGCTCTTCCATAGTCCCCATACTTGTTGGTGCCGCTCGATCGAGCGTCGCACGGCGGCCACCACAGAACCACGTTCAAAGAGCCCGGCAGGACCAGGGCGCGGTCCTAAACAATCAGAGCCTTCCGGGTGCCGGCCACCGATAACCGCTCAACGTAGCTACTGCTACATTGCTCCATCACGCCAGCGAGGTGAAGGAAGCGGCAAACCTCGGATTGGAGGCGCTGGGTGTCGGCGCTCTCCCGCTCCGATCGGTGTGGCAGCGAGGACACGACTTCGGCTCGAATCTGCGGAAGATCACGTTCCAGGATTCGCCTACATACCTGCAATTTCTCGGCCAATGGTCCCGGAACGCGAGGGCAATAACCACACCCGACGACTCACCGCCCCATCCGAAGTTGAATTGGCCGTCGCTGTGCTCGAAACAGGTTTGACGCCGGCATCGATACATGAAATCGAGTCCATGCCAGGAGGTTCGATGAACGCAATGCCGTATCACGAGGCGGCTGAACACCACGCCGCCGCGCACATGCGCGCCCTCGGCTACCGGGATGCTCGGGCAACCAAACGCGGTTCCGACGGCGGGCTCGATGTCGTCGCCAATGGAGCTGTCGCTCAGGTGAAAACGCATGTGAAAACCGTCGGGGCGCCGGACCTTCAACGCCTGTATGGTGCGCGGGGGGTGCATCACCACCGGAAGATGCTGTTCTACTCCCTGTCCGGGTACAGCCCGAAAGCTGTCGCATACGCGCAGACCGCGGAGATCATGTTGTTCAGGCTGGAACTGGATGGCAGCGCGACCCCGGAGAACGAAAACGCACGCAAGCTTGTCAAACTCGCGGCGAGCACCGCGGCAGCACAGAATGCGAGCGACAGCATGACATCGGCCAGACAAGAGGCCGCCCGCAGGATAGCCGCCCAAACGCCGGCGGCGAAGGCAGAGTACGAACGGCGGAACGCTGCTGAACGGGCATCCTGGTAAGCCTTGCGACACTCCTCCTCGAAGCCTGTGGCTGCCCGGGCGGCGGGGCGGTCGCTGCTTTCACCTGCTTCGGCATCGAGCCCTCTGGCGCAGCGAAATGCTCCGCACATGGATTGGGGTAAGGGCGTGCGGGTCGTTTTCGGGGTGACGCTGGCGTGCCTGTCTGGTATCGCCACACTGTTCTGGACGATCGGCCTTCTCGTTTACAGCTTCAGTCCGGATATCCCCGGGAGGCCCGTGGCGGTGGGTTTTGCGCTTGCCTGCGTGGTCTTCTTTCTCTGGCTTACTCGGGTCGGTGCTCGGATGGTACAGAGGTACAGTCGCGCTTAGGTTCTATGGTTCAAGGCCCGTCATGGCCTCTGAGACGGGTAGTGAATTCTCGACTGCGAACATCCGCACTTAGAAATGGGCCGAGTCCTCCCCATTGCCCGGCACCTCCTGGCACAGCCGGTACCGGCGGCTTCTACCTCACCTTCTCGCCATCCCCTTCGGGATCGCCGCGTAACTCGCCGACCCGCTCGGCAACAGCAATGGTCATGTCGTCGTCTGGCCCGCGGAGAATACAGAGGTCGGTATGGAGCGGTTCGAGTAGCTCGAGCGCGCCGGTGGTATCGCCGGTGGCGGCGAGGAGCTCGGCGAGGTCGAGGCGGAGTTCGAGGGCGAGGTCGCTGCTGTCGCTGTCGGCTGCGGCGACTTCGGCGATGAGCGTGCGCATGGCGGTGAGCCCGCCGTCGATATCACCGAGCTGCATTTGACATTGCACCGCGGCGGCCCGGGTTGCCCATGCCGACTCGCTGAACCTGCCCTCGACCCGGCGGTATGCCTCCGCGAGCGCCTCCAGCTCGTTGCGTGCGCGGCGGTATTCGCCGCCGAGTGCCCAGGCGGCTGCCATTTCGCGCCGCAGTTCCAGGACGTCGGCGTTGTCCACGCCGCGGGCTTCGGCGGCCTGTTCGAGGACCGCGGCGAGTGCGTCGGCGGCCTGGGCGAAACGCTGGAGTTCGAAAAGCTCCGAATACCGGCCGCGGGCCTTGGCTACAGCGGTGTCCAGGTGGGTGGCCGTGAGCGGGGCGGTGGGCGGAACGTCGAGTGCGTGGGTCCGGGTCGGTTCGACCTGCGCTGTTTCCAAGGGGGCGTTGGGGCGGCGGAAAATGCGCGTGGGATCAGGCAGCCCCGGCAGGTACACCGCGGCGGGTTCGATTTCGGCGCCCGGAACCGGCAGGAACGGCAGCAGGCGTTCGTACACGGTGTAGGCGTCGGCCGGTCGCCGCTGGGGTTCCTTCTCCAGCAGGTCCAGGACCAGGCGCTCGAATTCGGGCGGCACCTCGGGGCGGAGTTCACGCAGGGGCACCGGCGGCTCATCCATATGTGCCTGCTGGACGAAGTAGGGCGAGTCGTTGTCGAAGACCGGTGTACCGCTGACCATTTCGTGAATCAGGCAGCCGAGGGCATAGAGGTCGGCGCGCGGGGTCACCACGTGGCCGTGCATCGCTTCCGGGGCCATATAGCGCAGGGTGCCGATCGCCGCGCCGGTTTTGGTGAGTTTGCGGGCGTTGGGGTCGAGGATGGCGGCGATACCGAAGTCGATCACTTTCACCGAGCCGTCGCGGGTGATGAGCACGTTCGCGGGTTTGAGGTCGCGGTGCACCACCGGCAGCGCGTGGGCGTGGGAGAGGACGGTGGCGATCTGGGCGGCGACCGAGGCCACCCACGACAGCGGCAGGCCGGAGCCGGGGTCGAGGTAGTCGAGCAGCGGGACGCCGTCTATCAGTTCCATCACGAGGAAGACGTGTTCGTAGGAGACGTCGAGCCCGGCGTCGAAGACCTGCGGTACGCCGTGGTGGCGGATGCGGGCCGTCACCCGGGCTTCGCGCCGGAAGCGGTCGGCGAATTCCTCGGCCTCTTCCCCGGTGTCCACCTGGTCGACCCGGATCCGTTTGATGGCGACCGGGCGGTCCAGCACGCTGTCGTAGCCGCGCCATACCGAACCCATGCCGCCGGAGCTGATCGGCTGGGTCAGCTCATAGCGTCCGGCGATCAGTTTCCCCATATCGTCCCCTGCTGTCGTTCACCGCACTGTGCGAGCGCGGTCCGTTCGTCGTTCAGGCTGCCCCGCCGATGCCGTGTTGCTTTCTGAGCAGTCGCCACGCAGCGCGACCGAGCTGTTTGTTCAGGGTTTCCTTGAACTCGGGATCGGATTTGCTGAAGTAGCGACGGCCGAGGTCCTGCTGGGTGGCGTAGTTCTCGATCATCTTCTTTTGGAAAACTTCGGCGAACTTCCCTTGGAAATCCTCTTGGTTCTCGTTGCCGGCCGCGGCCAGCTGCACGCCCTCGTCCTCGACGGTTTCCTGGAACTGTTTGGCCACATCGGCTTCGGTGAATTCGGTGCCGAACCGGTCGTTGAACGCCGAGATCAGTTCCGACAGTAGCGATTTCTCCGGCTCCTGCGGCCCGCCGGAACCGTCACCGAAACCGGGCAGGGTCTGAGCGCCCTCGGGCACCAGGCTGAGGTCCTGCTCTCCCATTTTTTGCACCCGCAGATAGCTGAGGTCGACTTCACCGATATCGACTCCGCCGTCCGCCAGCCGCGGCAGGACGTTCAGCAGATGCTTGCCGAACAGGTGCAGCATTTCGAGTTCGGCGTCCCGATACGGCACGATCTGCGCGAGAAACCCGTATTTGCGCACGTAGTCGCGCAGACCGGAGCGGAACTCCTCGGCGGTGTCGTAGTCGTCGGTGTTGTCGCTGTGCAGCAGGGCGGCGAACCGGATCTTGGCGGGCTCGAGGTGCTGGTAGAGGTCGGCGTGCAGTTTCTGCCAGGCGGTGGCGGAGCCGGCGGCCTTCTCTTCGGCGCGGGTGTAGGCGTCGGCGAAGGACCGCATCTCGTGGGAGAGCAGGATCGGCGCGGCCAGCACCCGGTCCTGGGCGAGGTAGAGCAGGTTGGGGTCGGTCGGCATCGCTTCGGCCAGTTCGTAGTACGGCCGGAACGAATTCTGGATGTCTTCGCCGTCATTGACGAAATCCAGCACCACCAGATCGTCTTGGCCCTTGCGCTCATGGGTGCGATTGAGCCGCGACAGGGTCTGGACGGCGGCGATCCCTTTCAGCTTCTTGTTCACATACATGGTGGTGAGCAGCGGCTGATCGAAGCCGGTCTGGTATTTCTCCGCGACCACCAGGATCCGGTACTCCCGCTGCCCCTTACCGCCGGAGCGGGTGGCGATATCGTCGGCGCGGGTGTAGGCGAAGGCGGCGGGCAGTTCGCTTTCGGCGAGCCCGTTCTCTTTCTCCTCGCTGGTCTCCTCGCCCTTGTAGTCGAGGGTGCCGGAGAACGCCACCAGCACACCGACATCCGGATACGCGGCAGCGTGCCCGCTGATATCGAGGTGTTCCCGGATGGCTCGCGCCATGGCGACCGCGCTGCGCCGGGAATCGGTGACCACCATCGCTTTCGCGCGCCCGCCCAGCAGCGGGCGGGTGTGGCTCACGAAGTGTTCGGCGATCACCTCGGCCTGCTGTGTGACGGTCGCGTCGTGGGTCATCGCGAACCGTGCCAGCAGCACCTTCGCCTTCGACTCCGGGACCTCCCGGTCGTCGGGGTTCTCGTTCACGAGCCGGTAGTAGGTGTTGTAGGTGACGTAGTTGCGCAGCGGGTCGAGGATGAAACCTTCCTCGATGGCCTGGCGCATGGAGTAGGTGTGGAACGGGACGTAGCGGTCGCCGTCGCGGGTACCGAACGCCTCCAGGGTCTTCGCCTTCGGGGTGGCGGTGAATGCGAAATAGGAGAGGTTCTTCGCCTGCCCCCGCGCTTCGGCTTTGCGCTCGAGCCGCTGGTCGACAGTGAGTTCGACCGCGCCGCCCTCCTCGTCGTCGGAGTCCAGGCCGAAATCGCGCAGGACCGCCCGGACCGCGGTCGCGGCGTCACCGGACTGCGAGGAATGCGCCTCGTCCACAATGATTGCGAACCGGCCGCCCAGCAGTTCGGCGGGGTTCTTCTTCAGGAAATCGATCAGCGCGGGGAAGGTCTGTAGGGTGATCGGGATGATCTTGCCCTGCTGTTTCGATAGGGCATCGGCCAGTTGCGCGGATTTGGCGCCACGCTTCTCGTCGATCTCCACCACCAGGCCCTGCACCCGCTCGAAGCCACCGACGGTATCGCGGAGCTGAGAATTCAGGTTGCGGCGGTCGGTGATGATGATGACCTTGTCGAACACGGGCGTGCCCGGCTGGAGGCCGGCCGCTCGGGCTGCGGGGTCGAGTTCGTCCGGATCGGTGGGGGTGTGCAGATCGGTGAGACGGTGGGCAAGCCAGCCGATGGTGTTCGACTTACCCGAACCGGCGGACGCCATCACGAGATAGTTGTGGCCCGCGCCGTGTGTCGCGGCGTGCGCGGTGAGTTTCTTGACCACATCCCACTGGTGGTAGCGGGGGAAGATCGTGGTGCGGGTGGATTTGCCCGACGGACCCTTGGTGGTGCTGGTGTGGACGAACCGTTCCAGCATGTCCAGCCAGTTGTCCGGGTGCCAGATCTGCTCCCACAGATAGGACGTGGCATAGGTGTGGCCGCCGGTGGGTGGCGGGTTGCCGGCGCCGCCGGGCTGCCCCGGACCTTCCGACCCGGTGTTGAGCGGGAGGAACCGGGTGTTCTTGCCGCGCAGCTGGGTGGTGACGAAGACGAGGTTCGGGTCGACGGCGAAATTGGCGACCACCCGGTTGCGGAAGATGGGTTCGGTGGGGTCGCGTTCTTCGCGGTACTGCTTCTTGGCGTGTTCGACGGTCTGGCCGGTGAGGGGGTTCTTCAGTTCGGCAGTGGCGACGGGGATGCCGTTGAGCAGCAGCGCGAGATCGAGACGGTGGCGCTGATCGGTGTACTTGGTGGCGTACGGAAGTTCGCGAACCACGGTGAGCCGGTTGGCGCGGTAATCGGCGAGGGCGGCCTCGGAGGTGACCAGGTTCGGTTTGAAATAGGCGAGGTGAATGCGGACGCCGTGATCCTTCACGCCCGACCGCAGCACCTCGATGAGCCCCTTACTGCTGAGCTGCTGGTCGAGGACTTTCAGGAAACCTCGCTGGGCGTCGCTCGGGTTGGCGTCGTCGTATTCGTCGCTGGGGTCTTCGCCGTAGTAGGTGCACAGATCGGTCCACTCCGGCTGCTGGGTCGCGCCGATGAAGGCGAACAATTCGCCCGCGTCCACACCGAGTTCGGGGCGGTACTCGTGCGGGTTGCCCTGCCGCCAGCCGGATTCCAGCATGGAGGCGACAATGGCATCGCCGAAGACGATCTCGTGGTGGACCGGGCTCATCGTTGTCATACCCCCTGAGTGGTGTTTCTGCCTGAAGCTGTGAAGACGTCGAACTGGCCGGTCACGGCGGCGGCGATGAGGGCCTGGCGGCGTTCGGCCAGTAGGATGCGATGTTGCGCAACCCGCGACCTAATCGCCTCATGCCTATCGACAGACCGTTGCGCAGTTTCCGCTAGACGTTGCTGCTGCGCACGGGTGGGCGTTGGAATATAAATCCGCTTGAGATCCCATATGTTGATTCCCTTGATGGTCGCACCGGTAACGCGTGCCTGAATCTGGTGCACGACAACCGGTATCTCTAAGGCCAGACGAAGCCAGCTCGGATGCGTGCGGCTACCAACGGAAATTCGAGCGGCGTCTTGGGTGAGATTAGCTCCGCTAAGCTCATTCGGAACAAACTCGACTTCGCCGACGCTGCCTCGGATTGCGATAACCAGATCACCACCCTTCAGGCGAGAGCGCGTGTAGCGGGATTCGATCTCGCGCGTTGTCTTGTTCAGTTTTTCCACGGACAGCCGACGTCCTGCTACATCGCCGCCTTTTACAATTGGCACCCCGTCATCGACGTTCGGACCCGGCAGCACGATCCCGTACATTATTGGCCGGACAGGGTCAGTCAGATGCTGTAGCGGTGTCCAACGCCAGCCATCAGGAAGGGCATTCCCTGGAGCAACCGCATCGCAGCCTAAGAGATCTTGAAGTACTGCACCTTCACGTTCAACAAGTTGACTGTCGAACTGGTTCAGCTTCGCCGCCTGCATATCTATTTGGGCGGTTTCAGCGTCGAGAAAATCGGCGATTCGGCGCTGCTCCTCCACGTCCGGCACCGTGATCGATACGGAGGCCAGGTTCTCTGAAGATAGTTCTGTGAATGTTGCACCGAATCCCCGAGACCGCAGTTCCGTTCTCAAAGATTCGATCTGGTAGGCGAAGAATCTTGAGACTATCGCCCTGGTAGGCACGAGGGCTTTGCAGCCCTGATTGAATGCGATTTCACGACCCGCCAAGGCTACATAACCGATTGGCGCTCTAGTGGATACCAAGATGGATCCAGCAGGAACACTGACAGACCCCGATTTGACTCCACGGGCTGTCAAAGTTCGTCTAGTCGCGGTGAGTTCAGTTAGAGTTTCGCCGAAATCTACCGGAGTTGCCCAGGGGATTGCCCCTCCCCAGTTTTCTGCGTCAGCCGTCGGGGTTCCACCATTGACAACTCTAAATACCCGGCGGATCGCCATGGTGTTCGTCACCCTGTCACCTCACCCAGGAGCTCCTGAATCTCCGACTCCAGCGCCTTAAGCTCGGCGTCGATTTCCGACAACGGTCGCGGAGGTGTGTAGACATAGAACTGCCGGGTGAACGGGATCTCGTATCCCATCTTCGTTTTCGAGTAGTCGATCCACACATCCGACACATGGGGCAGCACCTCGCGCGCCAGATATTCGTCCACATCCTGGTCCAACGGAACGTTTTCGTAGTCGCGGAGTTCGGGGTCCGGTTCCGGTTGGCCTTTAACCAACTGCAGTTCTCCCTCGGGATCACGCATCCCGAGTGCGTCACGAAGGAGTTTCGCGAACGGTGCCCCCGTAGGCCACGGTTCACCGGCGCCTACCACAGCGTCCTTCAGTGCCGCGATCGCGTCGGTCTTGGCCGACCACTTCGACCCGACGAGAGGTTGCAGCAGTTTCCGGAAGATCCCAGGATCCAAGTACGTCTTCTTGATCGGTGCTGCCGCGGCGAGCTTGTCCAACGCTTCCTCGGTGAGTTCAAAGCGCAGGCGCAGAGGGCGTTCGACCGTGATCCGGCGGTATCCGAAACCGCTGTTGGCGAATACCTTCACCTTGCTGTGGTCGGTATCCTCCGGGTCGGCGGCGATGGAGAGCGCGTTGCCGTAGATACGGGTGATGTCCTTGATCTGCTCCGGCGACACCATCTTGCGCTTGTCGCCCAGGGATTTCCGCATCTTCTGCCAGTAGTCGCGGGCGTCGAGCAGGATCACCTTGCCCTGTTGCTCGGGGGATTTCCGGTTGGTGAGGATCCAGAAGTAGGTGGAGATACCGGTGTTGTAGAACAGCTGGTCCGGCAGGGCGACCACGGCCTCGAGGAGGTCGTTTTCGATGATCCATTTGCGGATATTCGATTCACCGGATTCCGCCGCACCGGTGAACAGCGGTGACCCGTTGAAGACGATCGCTACCCGGCTACCGCCGGACGACGCCGGTTTCATCTTGGCGATCATATGCTGCAGGAACAGCAGCGACCCGTCGTTGACGCGAGGCAGGCCGGCACCGAAGCGCCCGGCGTCACCGAGGTTCTTGTGCTCCCATTCGACCTCGTCCTTCACCTTCTTCCACTCCACCCCGAACGGCGGGTTGGCGAGAAGGTAGTCGGCGCGGATCTCGTCGTGGCCGGGGTTGCTGAAGGTGTTGCCGAAGACGATGTTGTCCGGGTTCTGGCCCTTGATCATCAGGTCGGAGCGGCAGATCGCCCAGGATTCCGGGTTCAGTTCCTGGCCGTATACCTCTACCCGCGCCTGCGCGTTCAGCTTGGTGATGTGTTCCTCGGCGGCGCTGAGCATGCCGCCGGTGCCGCAGGCGGGGTCGAGGACGCGGAGGGTGACGCCGGGGCGGTAGATCTTGTTCTCGTCGGGGGCGAGCAGCAGGTTCACCATCAGCTCGATCACCTCGCGCGGGGTGAAATGTTCACCGGCGGTCTCGTTGGACTGTTCGGCGAAGCGCCGGATCAGTTCCTCGAAGACGTAACCCATATTGTGGTTCGACACCTGGTCCGGGTGCAGATCCAGATCGGCGAACTTTCCCACCACCTGGTATAGCAGGCCCGCGCTGTCGAGTTTGCGTACCTGTTGGGCGAACTCGTACTTCTCCAGCACCTCGGCGGCGTTGGGCGAGAACCCCCCGATATAGGTGAGCAGGTTCTTCCTGGCGTGGGAGGCGTCCGCGAGCACCTTTTTCAAGGTGATATCGGTGGCGTTGTAGAACTCGGTTCCGGCGGCGGCGCGCAGGAACGGGTCGGGGTCGATATCGGTATCGGCCAGTTGCGCCGCCTGTTCGGCCACCCGATCCCGGGTCGGTTCCAGGACGCACTCCAACCGGCGCAGCACCGTGAACGGCAGGATCACCTTGCCGTAGTCGGACTGTTTGTAATCGCCACGCAGTAGGTCGGCGACCGACCATGCGTGGTTGGCCAGTTCGGTGTGCTTATCGGTGTTCACTTCCTGCCTTTCGGGGAGGTGGTTCGCGTGTCGTCGGCGGGTGGGTCGTGTGGTTCGAGGGCGCCGGCGGTGAGGCCGGTGTGGATCAGGCCGGTCAGTTGCGCTGCGGCGCGTTCGGCGCGGCGGGCGGCGGTGCGTAATCGGTGCAGCCGCTGGAACATTGCACCGTAGTGCTCTTGCTGTTCCAGTGGCAGCAGGGGGACGCGGAGGCGGCTGGGGACGACCCGGATCGTCGTCGCGCCCATCGCGGCGGCCGCGTTGTCCGGGCTGGTGAGGAAACCGGCGAGGAACCAGGCGTCGAGTCGGCCGGGGGCCGGGCGCAGGAGGAACATATTCGGCCCGAGCAGGGCACCCGCCTCGTCGGCGCCCGCCACCCGGGCGCCAGGATGCTCGTCGCGGAGACCGCGCAGGGTCGGCATCACCACATCGCCGGATTTGATGACGACAGAAGTTATGGCCCTGTCGGCTTCCGCGGTTCCGGAGGGCGCGGTGCCGGCGAGCAGGTCACGGGTGGTGAGTACGGCCCTGCCGCGATCCGGATCGTCCGAGGTCAGGTCTTCGTCGCGGCGCGGGCGCGGCATCAGTATCTCCAGGGCACCGCCCTTGGCGAGGTCGGCGACCGTCGCGGTGCGCCAGGTGCGTGCCTCGACGCCGCGGAACCCGGGCAGGTTCTGGTAGGCGACACCGAGTTCGCCGATCTCACCCGCCAGCTCGAGCACCCCGGCGGTGACGGCATCGGCGGTGCGGTCGGCATCGACGACGGCCCGGACATGCCGACCCGGAGTCAGGTCGACATCCTCGTCCAGAACGTCCATCACGCGAACCGCAGCGGCTACATCGGGCAGCGGGCCCGATTCGCTACCTGTGAAAACGAGCCAGGCGCGGAGCACCGTCTCGCGCACGGCCGCGAAGTCGATCTGATCGCCCGTGTCCACTGGTTGTGCGAGCGCGGCCGTGTCGACGAAAAGCACCTCGTCCGGTGTTTCTCCCGGGTCGGGAACGACGAGCACCCACACCTGCAATCCCAGGTGGCGGGGCGGCGCGGCACCGGCCGGGAGCCCGATCACCGCGCGCAACACCCCCCGCCGCAGCAGCTCGCCCCGGATCCGCCGGCCGGAACCGCGGGACGCCACCGCAGGCGGAAGAAGTAATACGGCGGTACCGCCGTGCTCCAGATGCGCCAACGCGTGCTGCACCCACGCCAGTTCCGATTCACCGCGCGGCGGCACGCCGTAGGTCCAGCGGCGGTCCAGGGCAAGCTCGTCGGCACCCCAATCACGTTGTGCAGATGGGGGATTGCACAGCACCGCGTGGACCGTCAGGTCGGCGAAGGCGTCGGCGAGGAGACTGTCCCCCACCCGGGTATCCACCTCGATATCGGGTGAGCCCGCCGCTGCGACGGTCAAGGCGGCCCGTCGCGCCTGCACGGGGAGAACGTCCTGACCATAGAACTCCTTGGTCGCCTCATGGACGGCCGCGGCGAGCAGTCCACCGCGACCGCACGCCGGATCCAGAACCGCTTCGATCGGTCCGGTAGCGCGGGCAAGGTCGGCCATCAGTTCCGCGACCTCGTCCGGGGTGTTGTAAACGCCGGTGGTGGGACCTTCTTCCAAACCGCGCTCGGCCAGCGCATCGACGGTCGCGCCCAGTCCGGCTTCGGCGACAGCTGCTCGTACGAGGCGCCACACCTCGGCGTTCTCATCGGCATCCCCGGGAGCGCCGACCACGCCTGTGTGGGGGTCGAGCGCCTCCAGGAGCCGCGGAATCTCCTGTGGTGCCACCTCGGCGCGCAGCACTGTGCGCAGTTCCTGCAATGGGGATTCGGTGGATTCTTTCCCGTGTTCACCGAGCCACTGCCGGACCTCGGCCAGGTCGAATACCGGTCGTGCTTCACTGCCGCCCGCCGGAGACGGGAAGCCGGGATGCCGCCGACGCCAGTTGCTGACGGTCGCTCGGGTAACACCGGCCAGCCGGGATATCTCCGCGGCGGTAACCAGTGAGGCGGTCTCGGGCATACGCCTCCTTTCGACAAACAACAACCTAGGGCATTGGGGCACACTCGTCAACCGTCAGTTTGTTGTTTGACAATGTTTTCACTTGCGCAGCCGCGGAATGTCGTCTAGCGTTCTCGGCACACGGCGACCACATCCCGGAGCGCCGGCCCTCAACCCCAACCCCTCTGCGCTGCAAGGAGTCCCGCTATGTCCGATCACCGCGACCAGCTCATCGACTACCGCCGCGACAAGGGCTACCGGCGCCGCCTCGCGGCCCGCGGACACCGGCCGCTGCGCATCCGGCACGGCGACGACCTCCGCGGCCTGCCGCCGCTCCCCCGGCGCAGCCGCTGCGTGGAAACCGGGAAGATCCGCTACTTCGACCCCGAAACCGCCGAGCTGATCCTGGCCGGCCTCAACCCCGACAACCCCAGAAGACGGGAGCAGCGGGCCTACCGATGCCCGAAATGTGCCGGCTGGCACCTCACCAGCCAGCCCCGCAACAGCGGAAACGACCCCGCCACCGGCCCCGAGCCGCTGGCCTGACCCCAGGAGTCCGCGTGTCGCTACGCACTCGAATCACCGCTTCCGTCCTCGCCGCCGCCACCGCGCTCACCGCCGGCCTGGGCGCGGGCACCGCCAACGCCGAAACCCACGTCCGGCACTACTCCGGCTACGACGCCGAATGGGCCTGCAACGCCGACAAAACCGCCTACGGCTCTGTCCCCGGCGCGGTCGTGCTGTGCGACCGGTTGAACAACGGCCGCTACCGCCTCTCGGTGGTGCCCCACGGCGAGATCCCGCTGCACCTGCTGGCCCTGATGGCCACGGGCAGTTTCGACGGGCTCTCGTAGCCACTCTGATCACGGAGAAACGAGCACCATGATAATCAAGAAATTCACCGTCGCGGCCGCGCTCGCCGTCGCCGCGCTGGGCGTTGTCGAGAACACTGCCGTCGCCGCCCCGCAGCCCACCACCGCGGAAATCTCCCACGCGGTCCCGCGCAGCGCCCAGCACACCGAACAGGGCGTCGGGTATCTCGTGGGCCGCGACGGGCGGACTCTCGCCGCCGAACTCAGCGGAGGATCTTTCGAGATCACCGCGGATTCGATCGACATCGTCACCGGGAACGGCAACCGCATCGCGAGCGTCCCGCGGGCGGTGCGGGTCGGCGAGCAGGTTCTCACGCTGGCGCCGCGCGTCGAAGCGAACGGTACGAAACTGATCGCCGATGTCGCCACGCAGGACATCGGCTACTGGCGCAAGACCTCGCCGCGCCAGCGCAGTATCGAAGCCGGTGTCGGGATCGGCGGTGGGGCGGGCGCTCTCGCCGGTCTGTTCGTCGGCATGGTCGTCGGAATCGCCGCTGGGGGTCTGCTGCTCCCGATCAGCCTGCCGATCGGGTTGCTCGCCGGCCTGTTCGGCGGGATGGCGCTCGGCGGCGCTGCCGGTGCCGCCACCCCCAACTCCGATATCCCGGACCAGTGGGACTACCAGGAGGAATGCGAGTACATCGGCGACCACCGCTACTGCTGGTAGGCCACGGCCGATGCCGGATCAGTCCGCAGCAAGCAGCGATTCCGCACGGGTCGGCACGTATCGCCGCCACCGACCCGTGCGGGTGCCGCCCCAGGGTCGATTCCCGTACCTACCGCCGCCGAGCACCGGCGCGCCACCCATACCACGGGCACCGGCAGGCCCGATCCCACATCACAGACACAAGCCCGCCGGTCCACGCCGGGGCGTAGATCCCGCATGCCCGAATCACTTCGAACCAAGGAGCCCGGTCCGATGACCAACCCCCACTATCCCCTCCCCCACCCGCAGCCCCCGCGCAAGAGCCGCACCGGCTTCTGGATCGTCCTCGGTATTCTCGGCTTCTTCATCCTGCTCTGCGGCGGCTGTGCCGGGCTCGTCGCCACCAGCGCCGACGACGCGGACTCCCCCGGCACCAGCATCGCCGCCGGCCCCGCCCAGGACGACGGCGACCGCCTCGCCCCCGCCGGATCGGAAGTGCGCGACGGCAAATTCGGGTTCGTCGTCACCCAGGTGGACCCGCCGGTCAAGTCTGTCGGCGGCGACTACCTGGGCAAAGCCGCCCAGGGCGAATTCGTCCTCGTCCACATCGACGTCACCAACACCAGCGACCAGCCGCAGTCCTACTTCGGCAGCAACCAGAAACTCATCGACGCCCAGGGCCGCGAATTCACCAACGACACCGAGGCCGAGATCTACCTGAACGACGACGTCTTCACCGATATCAACCCCGGCAACAAGTTCTCGGTGATCCTCGCCTTCGACGTCCCCGCCAGCGCCCAACCAGCAGCCCTGGAATTCCACGACTCGGCATTCTCCGGCGGCGTCCAGGTCGCGGTGCGATGACCTGCTGATCCGGCCGACTTCACACACCAACCGAATCGCTCACCACACCCATCCCGCTGGGCGCGGCACGGCCACGCCCATCACCTCCGAAAGCAGGTCGATGACCACCACCCTGAACTTCGCCGCCTTCGACGTCGAGACGGCGAACCCGAAATACGGCAGCATCTGCGCGATCGGCATCGCGATCGTCCGCAACGGAATCCGCGTGGATACCCGTACATGGCTCTGCCGACCGCCCGCACCGGTCCACAACTTCAGTCCCGTGAACATCCGAATCCACGGCATCACCCCGGCAATGGTCGCGGGCCAACCATCCTTCGCCGAGCAACTACAGGAAGCGGTGACGGCGATCGACGGACTCCCGGTGGTCGCGCACAATGCCGCCTTCGATATGGCAGCCCTGGTACAGGCGTGCGGACACAGCCGGATACCGGTCCCGAGCTGGCAGTACGGCTGCACCCGACGGTGGGCGAAGCAGCACCTGCCGCACCTGCCCCGGCACGGGTTGAAGGACGTGGCCGCAGCACTCGGTACCCGCCTCGACCGGCACCACGAGGCCGGCGCCGACGCGGCCGCGGCCGCGGATATCGCCCTCACGATCGCCACCCGGGTCGGCGCCCACGATCTGGCAGCCCTGGCGAAGGCCACCGGCACCCGCCTCGGCTCACTCGGCCCCAACGGCAACACCGGCTGCCGCTGACTCTCGAAGCAGGGTGCCGCTCAGTGGTTTCCATTGAAACATGTTGGGCGGCATCATCGATATGTCCATGAGTTCGCACTCACGGGTTACCCCACACCCTTAGGACTGGCTGATCTGCCTTCGGCCATACTTCTCGAGAGGGAGCGCACGGATTGAGCGTTGGAAAAATCTGCGTAAAATGCCACATTTCAGTGCTACCTCGGCGAGGTTCAGGTGTCTGCCAGCGATGTAAGGGCAAGCCCAAGAGGAAACCTCGTCCAACAGAAACACCCTTCTCGACAAATTATGTCCACGTCTATCGGGGCGGACTTCCCCAATGATCGAGAGTTCGACCATCGCCCAGGCCACGCAATCCGAGCGTCCCATGGTGGCCCCGCGGAGCGCCGACGTTCCGCGATGTCAGGCCGCGTGACCGAAACTGATGCTCCTATTCGTGTCAACCGGCGGTGAGCCAGCAGCTATATCGCCCGTTGTGTCGGATTCACGGTGGACCCACTCAGCAAGGGCTCGCCGTCGTGTAGATACGCGGCTCGGCCGGTTCGGCGGGCATCGAGAGCTGCGTCGACTCGAGCCCAGAGCTTCTTTCCAAGTTTCTGCTGGGCCTGGCCGAGCGAGCAGAATTCGAAATCGGAGAGCTCGCCGTTGCCGATCCGCAGCCGTAGAATCTGCTGCTCTGTCAGTTCGGGGCCACCGAAAATGAATTTAAGCCAGTCGTCCCAGCTGCTGTGAGGCGAGACCCAGTCCACACACAGCATGTCCAACTGATCCGTCGGAAGTTCGAGCCCAAGTTCCTCACGTACTTCACGTAACGCTCCGACGTCCGGAGGTTCGTTCGCCTCCACATTGCCACCAGGCAAATCCCATCCGGGCTTGTAGCTCGGATCAACGAGCAGGATTCGCCCCTGCTGGTCGAACAGGAGTACGTCGGCACTGACCAGTTTGCGCGGCAAGGTGGCGTTGCCTTCGGCGATATGCGCCGCGTAGGCATCGGGGTCACGTTCGTACAGAGGCTTCTCCACACCACTCATGACATCACTCTTCCGCTCGATTTCGCACATGATGGGATCGGAATCTCGCCGTCGCCGAGTTCCTCAGCCTATCCCTGCACGCGGTCCGGCTGGTTCGCGACCATGGCGGGGATCCAAGTCCGGGCGCGGATGGCTTCCCACAAGTGTTCCAAGAAGGCGATGACCGTGCGGTTCCCGCGGAAAGGTTCCAGACGTTCATGTAGCTCATGCAGGTGGCGAACGACAACATGAGAGGCCAGGTCGGCGGTATCGGCGATAACATCGGATGCGATTGCACAGGCTTGTTCGGGATGTCCCTGGTCCGCGAGGGTCATCGCCAGAATCAGTTGAGCGAGAGCACGCGACCGAACTCGCTCGGGTGGGCGGAGGTCGATCACTTGTTGTGCATACTCGGCGGCACGGGTCCGCTCACCGAGTTGCCTGGCGCATCGCGCGGCTTCCGTCGCGAGGCTGCCGCGATCGAATCGACTGACCCATGGCGACAGAGGGTATTCCGCGGAAGCATCGAGCGCGTCTGCCGCACGTTGGAGCGTGGCGTGTGTTTGGCGGGCTTCACCGAGGGCGGCAAACCCGCGGGCCTGCATCGCGAGCAACCGTGCCCGGAGTTCGGGGCTGGCCGGTGCTTTCGACAGGGCAGATTCCGCTTCGTAGGCGTGCCGGAGCGCACGCTTCGGATGACCGCGGTGTAAATCGAGATGGCTGAGGCTGGTATGGATGTGCACCGGTAACTGCCGGTCGGAGCCCAGCTTGGCGAATTCGCGGGCTCGCGCGAATTGGCGGTGAGCCCGCTCGTCGTGGCCTGCGTCGTGCGCCATCCACCCGGACATCTCAACCAGTCCGGCGGCAACAACGAACAACGCGGGATCGACATCGCCGAAAAACAGGCGAGGGCCGAGTTCGTTCGTAAGGTAGCGGGTCAGTTCGCCGTAGAGATGGCCGCCGCCCATGGTGAGATCTGCTGACCGTAAGGATTCGACAACCGTTATATCGCGTTGGTCGGCCGTGAGATGCCTACCCAATCGCAGTAGCCGATATGGACTGGTGCTCAGAGAAGATGCTGCCGCCGGGTGTGGTGCCACAGGCATCAGGTAGGTGTGTCCGGGCATCTGGAACCACAACAGGTTGTATGGAATACCGAGCAGCTTTGCCCAGTACGCGAGGCTGTCTATTTGCCGGATCGGCGGGCCGTTTTCGATGCGGCTGACGCGAACCTGACTGATCCCGGCCCAGCGTGCAACGTCGGCTTGACGCACAACGGCACCATGATCGGGGTGCCGGCGGTAGGCGGCGATGATCCTTCCCATATGCCTCTCCGCCAGTGCCTGTTTGAGCGGCGGATGGCCCCAGAATTCCGGCGACAGGGTCGGAGGTTCGGATAGACGGTCGCGGGACGCAGTTGTACAGGATCCGCACAATTCGGTGGCATTGTCGGCAGCCAACTGCCGACGGCACGAGCGGCAGCACGGTCGTGGGTTGCCCTCGGTCGTTCCCAACATTCCCCCTGTATCGCGATGATCGGGTGTACGCGTTCCCGTCTGCTGAGCCTAGGCAAACCATGCGATCTGAGATGGGGATATAACCCAAGCCGTATCCCCCATAACCATTTGGGCATACAGCCTCCGCTCCGGCGCGGTCAAGGTGAGAGCCATTCGAGCGCAAAGGAGTAGGAATGTACCTCGACCGTCCGTGGCGAGCCGTCGCCTTGCTGCACAGCGAAGATGCCCCAGCGAAGCGCGAATCACTCGCCCCCCAGTGGGAGATCGTCCACACCTTGTACACCGACACCGTGGCCGAATCCAGCGCCAGCGAGCCGACCGGAGCGGATCCGACCCCGGTCAGTACCACCCCGGTCGACGACCACCCCCGTCAGGAACTACCAAAGCTCCCCACCAGACGCGCACACAACCAGTCGATGGCGGCCACCTTGCGGCTCTGGCACACCCGCAACCTCGACCTCCTCGAACGCGTCGCCACCGGCCTCCGCCACCTCGACCACCCAGCAGCCTGCACCAACACCGACCCCATCCGCGGGCGAGCACACGCCATCCACCTCATGGCCGACCACACCAAACACAACTGCCCCCGCTTCCAGCTCGCAGCACAGTACATCGAGGCCCACCAGTGACCGCCGGTCCGAGGGCGTGCGCCTCGGTCGCGGTCCACCCCTCTCGAATCGGGGAAGGGCCGGCACTGTGACGGAACCGGACCCACCGACACGAGCTATAGCCCTGCTGCACAGCACCCACGACCCGGCCACCTACGAAGCACTGACGCGCAAACACCGCCTGAACATCGTCTACACCATCCACACCGACGCCGTCGCCGTCGTGTCCGCGCTGATCGCCGTCCAGCACGCCCTGGAACACGCCGCGGACGCGGTCGTGATCCCCCACCTCGGCGCCCTCGAACCCCGCACCCCGTGGTGGGTGGTCACCCAAGCCACCGACCTGATCACCGCGACACAGCACTACCCCCTGTGGTCGGCACCCACCACACAGACCAGGCTCGAACAGTGATCACGCTCGGATTCGCCATCGCGATCGGCCTGCCACTGGCCGTGCTGATCCTGGCGGTGACACTGCCCGAACGCCGAGACAAGCCATAAGAGATCAGTTCAGAATGAGTTTTGGTGACAGCTTGCGCTGCCCCGCAGCGTGTTTGACAATCCCAGCGTGGGTGACGAGGTAGTGACCGATGCG
>NZ_JBEXLL010000064.1:0-43517 GCF_040609955.1 Nocardia sp. NPDC004568 | reverse complement strand
GGTCGGCGTGGAACTACACAATACCGTAGGCGGGGGCGGCGCCGGGCCGCGGCGTGGTGCCCATGGTCGGCCTGCCCGGCGGGTTTGCCGGGGGCCACGGCCTCTGTCGTATCCGGGTCAGTGACTGGCGACCCGGCGGTACTGCAGCAGCGCCAGCGGGATCGCGATCAGCAGAATGGCCGCCGAGCACATGATCGCGTATTCGACGCAGTGCTCGGCCGGCCAGCCGGTCGCGGTGGGGAACATCGGGGGCGCGCTGTTGTCGAACAGTTTCCGCCCGGTCGCGGCGACCGCGGTGATCGGATTCCATTCGGCGATGGTGGCCAGCGGCCCGGGCAGGGTCTGGGCCGAGATGAACGCCGAGGAGATGAACGACAGCGGGAACAGCCAGATCAGCCCGGCGCTCTGCGCGACCTCGACATTCGGGGCGAGCAGACCGGTGAGCGCGCCGACCCACGACATGGCGAAGGCGAACAGCAGGATCACCGCGTAGGCGAGCGCCGCCTCGGCCAGGGTGCCGTTGATACTCCAGCCGACGATGTACCCGCACACGGTCATCACCACCAGGCTGACCATGCTCACCACCAGGTCCGACAGCGTGCGCCCCA
Source organism: Nocardia sp. NPDC004568 (assembly GCF_040609955.1). NCBI lineage: Bacteria > Bacillati > Actinomycetota > Actinomycetes > Mycobacteriales > Nocardiaceae > Nocardia > Nocardia sp. NPDC004568. The sequence goes on along the minus strand of NZ_JBEXLL010000064.1, from coordinate 42,909 downwards.
TGAGTACCGCCAGCCGTGACATGGGCAGCGAGCGCATCCGGTCGATGATGCCCTTCTCCAGATCGCCGGCCAGCCCCACGGTGGTGAAAGCGGCGCTGAAGGCGACGGTCTGGGCCATGATCCCGGCGATCAGGAATTCCCGGTACTGGCCGCCACCGAGTGAGGCGCCGAACACGTAGGCGAACAGGAAGACGAACATCAGCGGCTGCACCGTGGCCGTGACCAGCAATGTCGGCACCCGCATGATGGTGATCAGGTTGCGGTGCGCCACGATCGCGCTGTCGCGGAAGAAGCGCAGCCGCGGTTCGGTGGACTTCGGAATCCGGTGGGAGCCGGGCGCGTGTGCCAGTTCCGCCTCCGTCTCATCGGTCGGGCTGGTGGTTCCGTCTCGGTCGACCGCGACTTCTGCGGTACTCACGACATGACCTCCTCGGGGACGTCGCTGGTTTCCGGCTCGGAGTCCGGCGCTGCCGGGGAACCGGTGATGGACAGGAAGACGTCGTCGAGGCTGGGCCGGTGCACCCGGGCGTCCACAACGTTCACATCTGCGTCATCGAGCCGGCGCAGGGCTTGGACCATGGTGCGGGAGCCGTCGGCGACCACCACCGACACTTCGTCGACGCTCGCCTCGTGGGCGGGTTCGCCGATCCCGATCTCGGCCAGGACCCGCAGTGCGGGCGCCGGATCCTGCCCGGGGCCCAGCGTGACGGTGAGCCGGTCCCCGCCGATCGAGGATTTGAGTTCGTCCGCCGAGCCGCGGGCGATGACCCGGCCCTTGTCGATCACGGTGATCTGGTCGGCCAGCCGGTCGGCTTCCTCGAGATACTGGGTGGTCAGCAGGACCGTGGTGCCGTCGCGCACGAGTTCGCCGATGACCCGCCACATATCGTTGCGCGCCCGCGGATCCAGTCCGGTGGTCGGTTCGTCGAGAACCACCACGGGCGGACGGGCGACCAGTGCGCCGGCCAGGTCGAGGCGCCGGGTCATCCCGCCGGAATAGGTTCCGGCCCGGCGGTCCGCGGCATCCTCGAGCCCGAATTCCCCCAGCAGTTCCCGAGCCCGCGCGACGGCGCGTTCGCGTGACATCCCGTAGAGCCGCGCGACCATCCGCAGGTTCTCGTAACCGGTCAGGTTGGCATCCACCGCCGCGTACTGACCGGACAATCCGATGAGTTTGCGGGCCGCCGCCGGATTGTGCAGGACGTCGACATCGGCGACCCGGACGGAGCCGGCGTTCGGACGCAGCAGGGTGGTGACGATCCGGACCGCGGTGGTCTTACCCGCGCCGTTGGGACCGAGCAGCCCCAGCACCGTACCTTCGGGGATTTCGATATCGACCTCGTCCAAAACGCGGACGCGGCCGTAGTACTTCACCAGACCGGTGATCTGTACCGCGGGCTTCACTGAGCGTTCTCCTTCGTTTCGATACCGGGCTGTGATGTCGTGGCCGCCCCGCGCAGGTGTTCCCGGAGCACCGGTCCGAGCACCGCCAGGGATTCCGGGGTCGTCATCTCCGCGTGGGTGCATGCCAGTTCGCGGGCGTGCACGGCGCCGGTGACGAAGTCCCGCCAGGCCGCCGGGCGGCGATCGGGTGCGGCCAGGTTCACCGGGTCGGTGCCGGCCGCGAAGAACAGCAGATCGCCGTCGAACACACCGGGCCGGAACCCGTTGGCCTGGACGGTGCCGTCGGCGTAGCCGGCGTACAACCGTTCCAGATGATCCAGCGTGAGCGCCGCGAACGGGCCGGGCCGGGAGCGCAACAGTTCGGCGGCCTCGGCCAGGGTCGGTTCCGCCCCGCCGGCGACGAGGTCGCCGCCGAATTCGCCGAGGATCTCGGCGACGGTGGGCACGGCGTCGGCGGCCAGCTCATCGGAGAGCCGGTAGCTGTCCAGCATGGTGAGCAGCGCGACCTCCTCGCCGGCCGCCTGCAGTCGCACGGCGATCTCGTGCGCGATCAGTCCGCCCAGCGACCAGCCGAGCAGCTGGTAGGGCCCGTGTGGTCGCACGGTCCGGATATGGGCGATGTAGTGCTCGGCCGCTTCACCGATCGAACCGAACCCGGGCCGCCCACTCGCCTGCGGCGCCTGCAGACCGTAGACCGGCTGATCGGCGGGCAGTTCGGCGAGCAATCCGGCGTAGCACCAGGACAACCCGATCGCCGGATGGACACAGAACAGCGGCGGCCGGCCGGTGCCGGTGTCCGGTCGCAACGGCAGCAGCGGAGCCAGCGCCAGTTCCATGGCGTCGGCGGCGGTCCCGTCGCCCAGCCGGGCGGCCAGCGCGGCGGGGGTGGATTCGCCGAACAGCAACTGCATCGGCAGGTCGTACCCCGCCTCCCGGGCCCGGCCGACCACCTTCGTGGCAAGCAGTGAATTACCGCCCAGTTCGAAGAACCCGTCCCCGGCGCCCACCCGGTCGACCCCGAGGACCTCCGCGAAGATCTCGCACAAGGCGGCCTCCACCGGGTTGGCGGGTGCCCGGTAACCCTGCGCGGCGGTGAACACCGGTTCGGGCAGGGCGGACCGGTCGAGTTTGCCGACCGGGGTGAGCGGCAACCGGTCGATGAGCATGATCGACTGCGGCACCATGTAGTTGGGCACCAGTTCGGACACATGCGCGGTGAGCTCGGCGGCGGTGGCGCCCGCCCCGGCCTTCACATACGACACCAGCGCGGTCGCACCCGCCGCCGTACGATGTCCGGCGGTGTAGGAGAACTCGACCGCGGGATGCCGGCTCAGGGCCGCATCGATCTCGCCCAATTCGATCCGGAAACCGCGGATCTTCACCTGATGGTCGGTCCGGCCGACGTATTCGATATCGCCGGGTCCGCCGTCCGCGCCGGTGCGGATACGCACCAGGTCGCCGGTACGGTACATCCGCTCCCCGGGTTTCCCGAAGGGGTTGGCCACGAAGCGCTGGGCGGTGAGCCCGGGCCGGTCGTGGTATCCGCGGGCGAGCGCCCCACCGGCCAGGTACAGCTCGCCGGTGACCCCGAGCGGCGCCGGGCGCAGCCGCGCGTCGAGCACCATGGCCGCGACACCGCGGATCGGTTCACCGATCGGGATCGGACCGCCCGGTACCAGTGGCGGCGACATCACCGTGACGATGGTGGTCTCGGTCGGTCCGTAGACGTTGTGCAGGTTGCGGCCCGGCGCCCAGCGCGCCACCACTTCGGCCGGCAGGGCCTCGCCACCGACCAGGACGTGCTGGAAATCGGTGACGCCTTCCGGGTCCACCGTCGCCAGGGCCGCGGTGGTGATGAAGGCGTGGGTGATCCGTTCCGCGATCAGCACCCGGGCCAGTTCCGCGCCGCCGACCACTCCGGGCGGGGTGAGTACCAGAGTGGCCGCGCCGCCGAGGGCGAACAGCAGATCCAGCATGGCGGCGTCGAAGCTGGGGGTGGCGAAGTGCAGGATGCGGCTGCCCGGCCGGACATCGAAGCGGTGGGCCGTCTCCGCCGCGAAATTGGACAGTCCCCGGTGGGTGACCACCACGCCCTTGGGGGTTCCGGTGGAACCGGAGGTGTAGATGACGTAGGCCGGATTGTCCATCCGCAGCGGGGTGATCCGGTCCGCGTCGGTGAGCGGGGCACTGGACGCCCGCAGCACCTGTTCGCGGACCTCGGCGTCGTCGAGGGCCAGCCAGTGGGCCCCGGCGGGCAGCTGCTCCCGGTACTCGGCCAGGGTGAGCCCCAGGGCCGCGCCGGAATCGGAGAGCATATGGGTGATGCGCGCGGCCGGATAGCCGGGATCCACCGGGACGAAGGCCGCGCCGGTCTTGGTCACCGCCAGGACCGTGGCCACCGATTCGACCGTACGCGGAATACCCAGCGCCACCAGTGTTTCCGGTCCGACCCCGTAACCCACCAGCACCCGGGCCAGCCGGTTGCTCCAGCGGTCGAGCGCGTCGTAGGTGACCTCCACACCCGCACCGGCGAGCGCCACCGCCTGCCGATCGACGTTCACCGCGGCGGCGAAGACCTCGGCCAGGGTGCACGGCTGGTCCGGATCGGCACGTCGCAGCGGCGCCAGCGCCGACCATTCCGCGGGCTCGAGCAGTTCCAGCTCACCGATGACCACTGCGGGATCGGCGGCGATCGCGCCGAGCAGCCGGACCAGGCGGCGGCCGAGCCGGGCCGCGGTCGATTCGTCGAAGAGATCGCCGCTGTAGTTCACCGCGACGCCGATACCGTCCGGGGTTCGGCCATCGCCACGGCATTCGGTGAGGGTGAACTGGAGATCGAATTTCGCGATACCGGCGTCGATATCCATCGCCTCGATGCTCAACCCCGGCAGTTCCAGGGCGCGGACCGGTTCGTCGCGCACCGACAGCATCACCTGGAACAGCGGGTGGTGGGCCTGGGAACGGACCGGGTTGAGGACCTCGACCAATCGCTCGAACGGCAGATCCGCGTGCCCGAACGCGTCGAGGTCGGCATCGCGCACGGCGTCGAGCAGATCGGTGAACCGATCGTTGTGGGCGACCGGGGTCCGCAGGACCAGCGTATTGACGAACATACCGATCATCCGGTCGAGTTCGGGCCGCCCACGGCCGGCGACCGGGGTACCGACGGCGATATCGCCGACCCCGGTCAACCGGTGCAGCAGCACCGCCAGCGCGGCGTGCAGCACCATGAACAGGCTCACATTGTGGCGCGCGGCCAGATCGCGCAATTCCCGGTGCACCCCGGCGTCGACCCGCTCTTCGACAGTGCCGCCCCGGTAGGACGGCACCGGCGGACGCGGGCGGTCGGCGGGGACGGCGAGCAGTTCGGGCAGTCCCTCCAGCCGGTGACGCCAGTAGTCGAGCTGCCGGCTGATCGGGGACGTGGGATCGTCCTCGCGGCCGAGCAGTTCCCGTTGCCACAGGGTGTAGTCGACGTACTGGAGTTGCTCGGCGTCGACCTCCGGCCGGGCGCCGAGCCGGATCGCCCGGTAGGCCGTCGCCACATCGGCGGCGAGTGGTTCCAGCGACCAGCCGTCCATCGCGATGTGGTGCACCACCAGCACCAGGATGTGTTCGTCCGGCGCCACCACGAACAGCGCCGCCCGCAGCGGGATCTCGGTGGACAGATCGAATCCGGGAGTGATGAACCGTTCGATCGCCGCCCCGTGGCCCGCGTCGCCGGCCACCGGCGAGTGCAGCGTGACCGCGGCGTCGGCCGTATCGAGCACCCACTGCACCGGCTCCCCGTCGATCTCCGGGAACACCGTCCGCAGGGTCTCGTGCTGTTCCTGGACCAGGTGCAGGGCATCACGCAGCGCCGCGCGATCGAGCGGACCGCGCAGCCGCAGCACCACCGGGATGTTGTACGCGCCGCCCGAGGTGTCCGAGCCGCCGAACCGGTTGAGGAACCACAATCGCTGCTGAGCGGGGGACAGTGGGATCCGCTCGGGACGCTCGCGGCGCACCAGGGCGGCCCCGGTGCCCGCGGATTCCCCGTCGAGGCGGGCCGCGAGTTCGGCGACCGTCGGGGCGGCGAATACCGCCCGCACCGGCAACCGCACCCCGGTGGCCGCGTCCAGGCGACCCACCAGCTGGGTGGCCAGCAGCGAGTTGCCGCCGATATCGAAGAAACTCTCGTCCGCGTCGGTGACCGCGACGCCCACCAGTTCGCCCATGATCGCGGCGACCCGGCGTTCAGTATCCGAACCGAGCGCGCGACCGGGTGCGGCGGCGGGCAGGACCCGGGGCTCGGGCAGCGCGGCGATATCGAGTTTGCCCACCGGGGTCAGCGGGATCTCGTCGAGCAGGGTGAACGCGGCCGGAACCATATGCCGCGGGAGGCGGCTGCTCAGATGATCGCGCAGCTCCTCGGGTTCGGGACGCCGCGCGGGATCGGCCGGATGGATGTAGGCGACCAACCGATCCGAATCGCCGAGCCGGCGTACCTCGACATGGGCGAAATGCACCGCCGGATGCGTGGTCAGCGCGCCGGCGATCTCGCCGAGTTCGATCCGGAAGCCGCGCATCTTCACCTGGTTGTCGCTGCGGCCCAGATAGCGCAACCCGCCGCTCCTGGTCCAGCGCACCACGTCGCCGCTGCGGTAGAGCCGGGCGCCGGGCGGGCCGTAGGGATCCGCGACGAACCGGGCCGCGGTCAACTCGAAACGTTCGTGATAGCCCCGGGCCAGCCCGGGACCACCCAGATACAGTTCACCCGGAACTCCCGCGGGCACGGGTCGCAGGCGTTCGTCGAGTACCAGGGCACGGGTGCCGCGGATCAGATCACCCAGCCCGGCCGGGTGGCCGGCGGCGATCGGCGTCACCGAGACCACGACGGTGGTTTCGGTGGGCCCGTAGGCGTTGAACATCCGACGGCCGGGCGCCCAGCGCGCCACCAGCTCCGGACCCACGTTCTCGCCGCCGACCATGAGACCCCGCAGCGCCGGTAGCGGCCAGCGTTCGTGGTCGATGGTGGCGAGTGCGGCCGGGGTGATGAAGGTGTGGGTGATCTCGGCGCGGGTCATGAACTCGCCCAGTTCGTCACCGCCGTACACCTCCGGCGGCACGATGACCATGGCGGCGCCGGCCCCGGCCGCGAGCAGCAGGTCCAGGACCGCGGCGTCGAAACTCGGCGATGCGAAATGCATGGTGCGCGCGGTCGGGTTCACCGCCAGCCGGTCCCGGAACTCGTCGGCGAGATCGGCGAGCGCGCCGTGGGTCGCCGTGACGCCCTTGGGTTTACCGGTGGACCCGGAGGTGTAGATGAGATAGGCCGCGTCGGTGACCCGCACCGGGCGCAGCCGGTCGCCGTCGGAGACCGGACCCGCGGCCTCACCACCGATCTCGCTGCGGCCCGCGGGGGAATCCAGCAGCAGCCAGTCGATCTCCGTACCGCCCGCCGCGCGCAGCCGTTCGGCGTGGCCGCCGCGGGTGATACCGACCGAGCAGCCGGAGTCGGCGAGCATATGCGCGATCCGCTCGGCCGGATAGTTGGGGTCCACCGGGACGAAGGCGGCCCCGGATTTGGCGACGGCGAGCATGGTCGTCACCGAATCCACCGACCGGGTGAGCCCGAGGGCGACCTTGTCGCCGGTACCGAGTCCGCGCCGGATCAGCGCACGGGCCAGGCGGTTGGCGCGCCGGTCGAGGTCGGCGTAGGTGAGTACCGTGTCGTCCTCGTACAGCGCCGGGCGCGGACCGTGGGCGAGGGCGGTGGCACCGAACAGCGCGCCCAGGGTGCGCGGGATCCCGGGGGCGGGGCCGCGGGCCGGGCACAGGGTGTCGCGTTCGGCCGCGGTGCGGGTGTCGATATCGCCGACCGGGACACCGGGCCGGGCGCCGATCGCGGCGAGCACCCGCAGGAACCGGTCCGCGAGCGTTTCGACCGTGGCCGCGTCGAACAGTTCGTCCGCGTAGACGAATTCGAGATCACCGTCGGTGAGATCACCGGCACGCAACTCCAGATCGAATTTGGCGCGCGCGATATCGAGCGGGGCCGCCCGCACCGCCAGCCCGGGCAGTTCCAGGTCCGGCACCGGCGTGTCCTGCACGGTGAGCGCCACCTGGAACAGCGGGTGGCGGGCGGCGGCCCGCGGATCGTGCCCGAGTGCAGCCACCACCTGTTCGAAGGGGATGTCGGCGTGCGCGAGCGCGGCCAGTTCGGTGTCCCGGTCGCCGCGCAGCAGCTCGGTGAACGGGCGGGCCGGATCGACCGCGGAGCGCAGGACCAGTGTGTTGACGAACATCCCGACCAGCTCGCCGAGCCGGCGATCGGTGCGCCCGGCGACCGGGGTCCCGATGGCGATGTCCCGGCCGCCGGTGACCGCCCGCAGCAGGACCGCCAGCGCCGAACGCAGCAGCATGAACGGGCTCACGCCCTCGATGTGGGCCAGGTCCACCAGGGCGCGGCGCACCGGCTCCGGAATACGGCGCCGGACCGAGGCGGCCGTCTGCTCGGGTTCGGCGGGGCGGGGCCGATCGTAGGGCAGGGGTAGTTCGTCGGGCAGGCCCGTGAGCTGATCCCGCCAGTATCCGAGCTGGCGGGCCGCGAGGCTGTCCGGATCGGCCTCGTCACCGAGATGTTCTCGCTGCCAGAGCCCGAAATCGGCGTACTGCACCGGCAGCGGCGACCACTGCGGCTCGGCTCCGGCTCGGCGGGCCTGGTAGGCCAGCGCCAGGTCGCGGATCAGCGGTCCCATCGACCAGCCGTCGGCGGCGATGTGGTGCAGCACCACACCGAGCCGGTAGCGGTCCGTCCCGGTACGCAGCAGTATCACCCGCAACGGCGTCGCCGCGGTGAGATCGAAACCGGTGGTGGCCGTGGCCCGGAGCGCGGCCTCGGCCCCGGCGTGATCGGTCGCCTGTGGCTCCAGGGTCGGCAGCGCCCACGCCGCGGGCAGAATGCGCTGCTGGGCGCCGTCACCGTCGGCGGGGAAAACGGTGCGCAGGACCTCGTGCCGTTCGACGATATCGCCGAGCGCCGCCCGCAACGCGGGGATGTCCAGCGCACCGTCGATATCGAGAACGAACGCGATGTTGTAGGCGCTGGATTCGGGAGCGAACCGGTTGAGGAACCACAGCCGCTGCTGTGGCAGCGACAACGGCAGCCGCGCGGGCCGCGGATCGTAGGCGGCCAGCGGGATCCGCGCGGTCGCCGGAGTCCGCAGCAGTTCCTCGGTCAGCGCCGCGACGGTCGGGGCCTCGAACACCGCGCGGACCGGTAGATCCACCCCGAACCGGTCGTAGAGCTCCGCGACAAGCCGGGTCGCGAGCAGCGAGTTGCCGCCCAGGTCGAAGAACGGGTCCTCGGCGCCGGTCACCGCGCAGCCCAGCACCTCCGAGAAGACCTCGGCGACCCGCCGCTCGGCCTCGGTGGCGGGCGCACGGGAGGTGATGCCCGTGTTCAGGAACACCGGTTCGGGCAGCGCCTTGCGGTCCAGCTTGCCCGAGGGCGCCTTCGGGAATTCCGGCAGCACGGTGACGGCGTCCGGGACCATGTACGCGGGCAGTTGCGCGCGCACGGCGGCCCGCACCTCGGCGGGGTCCACCGCGGTGTCGGCGACGAGATAGGCCGCCAGCCGCTGCCGGGCGTGCGCGTCGGTGTGCACCACCGTCAGCGCCGCCCGCACCCCGGGACGAGCGCGCAGCACGTGGTCGATCTCGGCGAGCTCGATCCGGAAACCGCGCAGTTTCACCTGGTCGTCGGCACGGCCCAGGAAGCGCAGCCGGCCGGTCCGGTCGGCCACCACCAGATCTCCGGTGCGATACATCCGTTCGCCGCGCCGGCCGTACGGGCTCGCCACGAAGCGGGCCGCGGTCAGGCCGTGCCGGCCCAGATAGCCGCGGGCCACACCGGGTCCCGAGACGTACAGCTCACCCGGCGTGCCGGGCGGTACCGGACGCAACCGGGAATCCAGCAGGAACAAGCGCATACCGCGCACCGGATGGCCCAGGGGCACCGGGCGGCCGGGACGCATCGGGCCGGACATGGTGGCGGCCACCGTCGCCTCCGACGGCCCGTACATATTGTGCATGCGATACCGGTCGGCCCAGGCCGCCACCAGTTCGGGACTGCACGCCTCCCCACCGACCATGACACTGCGCAACTGGTCCAACCCGGACGGGTCGACCGTGGCCAGGGCGGCGGGGGTGACGAACGCGTGGGTGACGGCCTCGGCCCGCAACAGCGTGGCGAGTTCGGCGCCGCCGTAGACATCCGGCGGCGCGATCACCACGGTGGCCCCGCAGGCGAAGCCGAGCAGCAGTTCGAGCACCGAGGCGTCGAAACTCGGCGAGGAGAAATGCAGGGTGCGGGCGGCCGGGGTGACCCCGAACAGATAGCACTGTTCGGCGGCGAAGGAGGCCAGCCCGGCGTGGGTGATGACGACAGCCTTCGGTGTACCGGTGGAACCGGAGGTGTAGATCAGGTACGCCGGATGCGCGGCGCGCAGCGGCGCGATCCGGTCGGCGTCGGTGATCGGCGCCGAGGATACAGCGGCACAGTCGGTCTCGACCTCCGGCGAGTCGAGGATCAGCCACGACTCCACGGCGCCGGGCGCCTCCGCCAGCACCGTGACCTGCTCCCGGCCGGTGACCCCGAGCCGGGCGCCGGAATCGGTGAGCATATGGGCGATCCGGTCCGCCGGGTACCCCGGATCGACCGGGACATAGGCGGCGCCGGTCTTGGCCACCGCCCAGACCGCGGTGATCGCGTGCAGACCACGCGGGAGCGCCAGCGCGACCACGGTCTCGGGCCCGGCACCCTGCTCGATCAGCAGCCGGGCCAGCCGGTTCGCGCGTTCGTCCAGTTCCCGATAGGTGGTGTTCCGCCCGCGGTAACGGACGGCGACCCCGTCGGGGTCCTTGACCGCGGACCGGCCGAACAGATCGGCCAGCAGGACCGGCGGTTCGGCGGGTCCGCCCGCCAGCGGCACCAGGTTGCCGCGCTCGCGCCGTTCCAGCACCTCGATATCGCCGACCGGCCGCCGGGGGTTGCCGACCGCCGCGTCCAGCACGGCGACGAACCTGCGCGCGATCGCGGCGACGGTGCGCTCGTCGAACACGTCGGTCGCGTAACCGATCTCGGCGTGCAGTTCGCCACCGGCATTGTCGTCGTGGATCTCGAGCTGGAGGTCGAATTTCGCGATGATCCCGTCCAGCGGCAGGATCTCGGTGCGCACCCCCGGCAACGCCAGTTCGAGTTCACCGGCGTTGTCGTAGGACAGCATCACCTGGAACAGTGGGTGACGCGCCCCGGAGCGCTCCGGGTTCACCACGTCGACCAGCCGCTCGAACGGAACGTCGGCATTGGCGAAGGCGTTCAGATCGGTTTCCCGGACGATATCGAGCATCCGGTCGAAATCGGCGCCGGGATCGACTTCCGTGCGCAGCACGAGGGTGTTGACGAACATGCCCACCAGTTCGTCCAGCGCCGGATCGCTGCGGCCCGCGATGGGGGTGCCGATGACGATATCGGTGCTACCGCAGATACGGGCCAGCAGTGTGGCCAGCGCGGCGTGCACCACCATGAACATGCTCGCCCCGCGCGCGGCCGCCAGTTCCGCGGCCGCGGCGCGGGTTCCGGCCGGGATGGTGAACGAGACCCGCCCGCCTCCGGTGGAGCGGCGGGCGGGACGCGGGCGGTCCAGCGGGAGGTCGAGCTGATCGGGCAGCCCGGCCAGTTCGGCCCGCCAGTGGGCGATCTGGCGGCTCAGCGCACTGCCCGGATCGGATTCCTCGCCGAGCAGCTCCCGCTGCCACAGCGCGAAATCCGCGTACTGCACCGGGAGCGGAGTCCACTGCGGTGCCCGGCCGGCGACCCGCGCCTCGACCGCGGTGGTCAGATCCCGGGCCAGCGGCACAACCGACCAGCCGTCCCCGCAGATGTGGTGCAGTACCAGCACGAGTACGTGGCGGTCCTCGTCGAGGGCGTACAGGGCGACCCGGACCGGGAACTCGGTGCGCAGATCGAACGGCCGGGAGACGAATTCGGCTGCCATATCGGTGATCCGCGCGCTGTCGGCCTCGATCACCTCGAGCGTGAGCCCGGCGTCGGCGGCCGGATGGATCTGCTGGTACGGGCCCTCGCCGGACTCGGGGAAGGTGGTCCGCAGGCTCTCGTGCCGTTCCAGTACATCGGACAGCGCGGCCTGCAACGCCTCGATATCGAGGATCCCGTCGAGCTGGACCGCGAGCGGCATGTTGTAGGCGGCGGCGTGCTCGGCGAAACGATTCAGGATCCACAGCCGCTGCTGGGCCGGGGAGAGCGGGATCCGGTCCGGCCGGACCATCGGCGCCAGCTGCGGTGAGGCGAGATCCGGTTCATGGGCGGAGAACCGATCGGTCAGCTCGGCGATGGTGCCGGCCTCGAACAGATCGCGGATGGTCAGCGCCGTGCCGAGGGCGGCGTTGATCCGGGCGACCGCGCGGGCGGCCACCAGCGAGTTCCCGCCGAGTTCGAAGAAGCCGTCCTCGATACCGACCTCGGGCACGCCCAGCAGTTCGGCGAAGATAGTGGCCAGCACTTCTTCCACCTCGTTGCGCGGCGCGACCCGGGTCCGCTGCTCGGCGGGGCCGGGGGCCGGGAGCGCCGCCCGGTCGATCTTGCCGTTGCTGTTCAGCGGCAGTTCGTCGAGCACGGTGACCGTGGCGGGCACCATGTAGCCGGGCAGCGAGCGGGCCACGCCCGCGCGGACCGCGTCCGGTTCGAGGTCCGCCCCGCCGCGCGCCACCACATAGGCCGCGAGCTGATCGCCGGCGGTGGTGCGGTGGGCGACGCAGACCGCGCGGGCGATCCGCTCGTCGGCCAGGAGCGCGGATTCGATCTCGCCGAGCTCGATGCGCAGGCCGCGGATCTTGACCTGGAAATCGGTGCGGCCCAGATACTCGAGCACCCCGCGGCGGCTCCGCGCGGATCCGAGTTGCCAGCGGGCCAGATCACCGGTGCGGTACATCCGCTCGCCCGGGGCGAACGGATCGGCCACGAACCGTTCGGCGGTCAGCGGCGCCTGGCCGAAGTAGCCGCGCGCCAGCTGCACACCGGCCAGGTACAACTCCCCGACCGCGCCCGGCGGCACCGGGCGCAGCGCGGCATCGAGAACATAGGTGCGGGTGTTCCACACCGGCGAGCCGATCGGGACCGATTCGGGGTCCGGCGGGCAGGGCCAATAGGTGACGTCGACCGCGGCCTCGGTGGGCCCGTACAGGTTGTGCAGCCGCGTGCCCGGCAGCGCGGCGTGGAAATCCCGCACAGTGGCCGGCGGCAGCGCTTCACCACTGCAGAACACCCGGCGCAGCGACGTGCAGTCGCCGACCTCGGTATCGGTGACGAACACGGAGAGCATCGAGGGCACGAAATGCGCGGTGGTGATGGCTTTCTCGCGGATCGTCCGGGCCAGGTAGGCCGGATCGCGGTGCCCGTCCGGGCGCGCGACCACCAGCCGCGCGCCGGTCTGCAGCGGCCAGAAGAACTCCCATACCGACACGTCGAAGGTCGCCGGCGTCTTCTGCAACACGGCATCGGTGTGGTCGAGCGGGTATTCGTGCTGCATCCAGCGCAGCCGGTTCACGATGGCCTCGTGGGTGATGCCGACTCCCTTCGGGGCGCCGGTGGAACCGGAGGTGTACAGCAGATAGGCGGGGTGGTTCGCGCGGAGCGGTGCGATCCGGTCGGCATCGGTGACGGGGGCGGGATCGAAACCGGACAGATCGACGGTGTCGACCGCGAGTAGTTCGGCATTGCCGGGCAGTTCGAGGCGGTCGCGAACGGCGACCAGGAGCGCGACCGGACGGGCCCGGTCCACGATCCCCGCCAGCCGCGCGACCGGATGCTCCGGGTCCAGCGGGAGGTACGCGGCACCGGTCTTGATCACGGCGTACATCGCGACCACCAGTTCGATACTGCGCCGCAGGCACAGCCCGACCACCTGCTCCGGGCCGGCGCCCGCCGCGATCAGCCGCCGGGCCAGGCGATTGGCCCGGGCGTCGAGTTCCCGGTAGGTCAGCGCCGCACCCTCGAACTCCACCGCCACGGCATCCGGGCACTGCCGCACCCGGTCGGCGAAGATTCCCGCGAGTGTCCCGGTGCCGACCTCGGCCGCCGTCTCGTTCCAGGTGTACAGCACCTGCCGCTGTTCGGCGTCGGTGAGTACGGGCAGTTCCCGGACGAGGGTGTCGGATCCGGTGGTGAGGAAGCGGTCCAGGAAGCCCAGGAACCGGCGGTGGTGGGCGGCCACCTCGTCGTCGCTGTAGAGCAGCGGGTTGGCCTCGAAATCGAGGTGGACCCGGCCGCCGTCACCGTTGTACAGGTTGACCGAGAGGTCCTCGACCGGGCCGGTGGCCAGCACATGGACCGATACCTCGCAGTCGGCGAAGCGCAGCGGCCTGCTGAACAGCATGATGTTGATCATCGGACCGAAGAAGCCCCGGGTATCGCGGTCGTAACCGCAGTCGCGCCGGATATCGTCGTGCCGGTACCGCTGGTGCCGGAGGGCACCGGTGATCTGGCGTTCCACCACCCGCACCACATCTTCGACGGTCGTCCCGGCCTCGAACCGGATCCGCAGCGGCACCACATTCGACACCACCCCGGCGGAGCGGCGCAGCGATACCGTGGTGCGCGCGGATACCGGCAGGCTCAGTACCACGTCGTTCTCCCCGGTCATGGCCCGGACGTAGCAGGCCATGGCGGCGGCGTACAGGGTCGGATCGGTCGCGTTGCGTTCGGTCGCCGCCGCGGCGACGGAGGCCTCGGTGACCTCGCTCAGGACCGCGGTGGCCAGCCGACGACCCGCGTCCGCGGTGGCCGGCGGATTGGCCACGGTGGACAGACTGACGACTTCTCCGGCACCGTCGAGGATTTCGCTCCAGTAGGCGCGGTCGTTGGTGAACCGCTGCGAATTCCGGTACTGGCGCTCGCCCTCGTACAGCTCGGCCAGCGGGGTGGCACGCGAGACCGAGGGTTCCCGGGATTCGTGATAGGCCGTGTAGATCTCCGCGGTGCGGACCAGCGCGTTCATCGCCGCGTAGCCGTCGACGAGAATGTGGTGGGCCCGGGAGTACCAGATGTAGTCGCGATCCCCGGTGCGCAGTACGGCATTGAAGATCAGCGGGTCGTGGTCGAAGTCCACCGGAGTGCGCGCGTCCTTCTTCATCCATGCCAGCGCCGCGGCGTCCGGGTCCGGCTCGGACCGCAGATCCAGCCGCGCCCATCCCGGTCGCGTCTGCGGATCGACCACCTGGTGGGGCACTCCGTCGATCTGGACGATGCGCTGGAGACCGACCTCGGTCTCCACGCCGAAACGCTCGATCGCATACAGCAGCAGACCCGGATCGAGATCCCCGTGGAACTTCACGTACTCGACGACGACGAGCGGGATCTCGGGTTGGATCCGCTGGGCATACCACATCGCTGTCTGCGCGGGTGTGAGCGGAAACGGTTCGGCCGAAACTTCTGCCGACGAACTGCTATCGACCCCGGTGGCCGACGATCTCATCAATCACTCCGTTCTACAGCTCGACACTCCCCGAACAGCCCGCAACCGGCCTGTACCGGCCGTGGGGTGTGATTCACGACTGGTTATTCGGAGCATCACGGTGAATGGATTGCAGTCGAAACCGAATGGTTACCTGGAGCCGGAACAGCTACCGGACCACGGTGTCCGATTTCCGGCGCAGTGGTGACGCGGAAACGCGGAAGATCGCTTCACTTCTGGCCCGGCGGGGCCGGACACTGCCTAGATACTACGCACATAGAGCCAGCATGTTTACCCCTCGCAACCCGAAAATAAACAACGCGCAAATCGGGAGAACCGTCGACAGCCCATGCGTTATCGAGACCCGCCGGTGGCGACGAGAATCCCGACCGGCGGTCAGCCGGACACGGGCGCCGTGGCGGTCCGCGCCGGGCCGCGAGCGGCTCGCCGCCGGACGAGCGAGATCACCACACCGGCCGCCGTCACGAATACGGCGACCAGCTCCGGCCACGGCCCCAGCACCGTCGCCGGGGTGTGCGAATCACGCAGCGGCACCTCGGCGACCAGCGCCTCGGGCGTGAACAGCGGGCTCTGCTGCCGCAGCGTGCCGTCCGCGGCGATGATCGCGCTGACCCCCGAGGTGGCGGCCACGACCAGCGAGCGCCCGTGTTCGACCGCCCGCACCCTGGACATCGCCAGTTGCTGGTAAGTCATTTCACTGTCGCCGAAAGTCGCATTGTTCGTGGGGACCGCGAGCAATTGCGCACCCGAGTGCAACGAATCCCGGAAAGCGCGGTCGAAAGCGACCTCGTAACAGGTTGCCACCCCGATTTCCGTACCTGCGGCCCGAATTGTTCCGTCTCCGTGACCCGGAACGAAGTAGCCTGCCCTGTCCGCATAGTCCGAAAAAAGCCGGAAGAATCCACGCATCGGCAGGTATTCGCCGAATGGTTGTACTATTTTTTTGTCGTGCCGGTCCCCCGGACCGCTTTCCGCGGTCCATACCATCACCGAATTCGTGGTGGTGCCGTCCCCGTTGACCAGCACCGCGCCCACCAGAATCGGTGCCGAGATCCGCCGGGCCGCCGCCGAGATGAGCGCGGCGGCGTCGGGATTGCGCAGCGGGTCTATATCGGAGGAGTTCTCGGGCCACACGACCACATCCGGGGCCGGAAACCGACCGCTCGCCACCTCATCGGCCAGTTGTTCGGTCCGGCGGACATGATTGTCGAGCACGGCCCGACGCTGCGCATTGAAATCCAGGCCGAGCCGGGGCACGCTGCCCTGAATGGCGGCCACCGTGATCGTGCGGTCGCCGTCGAGCGGACCGGGCAGGGTCGCCCCGAGTCCGAGTCCGAGCCCGGCCGCGGCCAGCAGCAGACAGGTCGACGCGGCGGCCGCTGTGGCCACCCGGCCACCGCGCCCCGCGGCTCCGTGTCCCGCCGAATCCGCGCGGGTGTCCGCGATCGCTGCCGCTGTCCGGTCCGCGGCGGCGTTCTCCTCGGCGCCGCCGCGAGGCACCGCCGCCCGGCGCGCGCCTGCCTGCCGGAGCACACCCAGGACCACCGCGGCCCCGCAGGTACCGCTCAGCGCGACGACGAAGCTCACCAGCGGCGCGCCACCGTACGCGGCCAGCGGCAGAAACCATCCGTCGGCCTGACCGAAGGCCAATCGCCCCCAGGGGAACCCGCCGAACGGAAAGCTCGACCGGCCCCATTCGGCGGCCGTCCAGGCCAGCGCGAGCCACAGCGGCCACCCGGGCAGGCGGCCCAGTATCCGGCCGAGCACCCCGAAAACGCCCAGGTACACCGCGCACGCGGTGGACAGCGCGAGCCACGGCAGCGGCCCCACATAGATGCCCGTCCACGGCAGGAGAGGAAGGAAGAAGCCGAGCCCGGCCAGGAAGCCGTACCCGAAACCGGCCCGCAGGCGCGGCCCGCTGCGCACGACCAGCGTCAGCAACGCGATTCCGGCGGGGGCGAGGAACCACCACGGCCGCGGCGGGAAACTGCCGAACAGCAGGACACCGGCGAGCACCGCGGCCACCGATCGCACCATCACCGGGTAGCGGGCGAGCCCCCCGGTCCACCGGATCGCCGGCCCGTCACCCTGGTTCACTGCTGCATCCTGTTCCGCTCGAGCCGAGATCACGCCTGGTAGATGGGGACACCGTCGCGCACAGTGCGCAGGCAGCGCGGCAGATCGGCGTCCGGGGTCAGCGGCGGCAGTCCGGGAACCCGCGAGCGGGGGTCGGTGGACCAGCGCTGGACCGTATCGGTGGGCGCGGCGACCACCAGCTCACCGGCCTCCCACACCGCGTACGACGCGGGCGCCCCGGGCACCAGGGTTCCGGCGACGCCGTCGCGCACGCCGCCGGCCCGCCACGCGCCGCGGGTGGCGGCGGCGAAGGCGGCCCGCGGGGAGAGACCGTGCCCGGAGGTGCGGTGGTGGACGGCCGCGCGGACCGCCGCCCACGGGTCGAGGGCGGTCACCGGCGCGTCCGAGCCGATGGCCAGCGAGATACCGGCCGCGGCCATGGCGGCGAACGGGTTCAGGGCCGCGGCCCGGGTGGCGCCGAGCCGCTCGGCGTACATACCGTCGGGCCCGCCCCAGGCCAGATCGAACGCGGGTTGCACACTGGCGATCACACCCCAGCCGGCGAGTGCCTCGATCTGCGCCGCGTCCAGCAGTTCCGCATGCTCCACGCGGTGGCCGCGCGCGGCCACGGCCGGACCCCCGAGTTCGGCGACCACCTGTCCGAACCCGGCCACGACCGCGTCGAGCGCCGCGTCGCCGATGGCGTGGAAACCCGCTTGGACGCCCGCTTCGGTACAGGCCCGCACATGCGCGGCGATATCCCCGGCGTCCAAGTAGGCGACTCCGGTCCCGGGGTCGTCGGCGTACGGGTCACGCAACCACGCGGTATGCGAGCCGATGGACCCGTCCACGAACAGGTCACCGGCGAGGCCGTGCGCACCGAGGTCGGACAGCAGCGTGCGCGCCTCGTCCGCGGTGCGCACCGCCTGGCCCCAGTAGGCCCGGATCTGCACACCGTGCTCGAAGGCGAGCAGTTCACGCAGATCGGTCTCTCCTTCTATATCGGGACCCGCGCATTCGTGCACGACCGCCACCCCGTGCGCGGCCGCGGCGTCCAGCGCCGTCCGCCGCGCCGCGTCCCGCTGTTCCCGGGTGAGCCGGGCCCGGGCCGCGGCGCGCACGAGATGATGGGCCGCCGCCCGCACCGGCTCCCCCGGAGCGAACCCGGTGGCAGACCGCAGTCCCGGGACGTCGTCCAGCAGAGCCGAGGAGGCCACCGCGGAATGGGCGTCCACCCGGGCCAGATACACCGCCTGTCCGGGCCGGGCCGCGGCGTCCACTTCGGCTACCGTCGGCGGCCGGCCCTCCGGCCAGCGCGTCTCGTCCCAGCCGTCGGCGAGGATCGCGCCGTCGGGGTGAATCGTGGCGTACTCGGCGACCAGTTCCAGGCAGTGGGTGAGGGAGCGGGCCGCGGACAGGTCGAGACCACCGAGCTGCAGACCGAGCGCGGTGGTGTGCAGATGGGGTTCGACGAAGGCGGGAGTCACGAGGGCGCCGTCGAGCTCGACGACCTCGGCGTCCGGATGCAGGGCACGGCCCACATGATCGGCGCCGAGCCATACGACGACACCGTCGGTCACCGCCAGGGCGGTGGCATCGGGCGCACTCGAACTGTAGATCCGGCCTCCGACCAGCAGCTGCGTACTCACGGGAGTCCAGTCTGCCGCACCGCTCCCCGAGCCGCGCGGGCCGGTCCGGGCGGGAGCTGCCCGCGCCGGTGCCGCAGCGCCCGGGCCGGTGGTGCGTTCGGGCTGCCGGCCGGTGTCAGCCGGTCGTACCGCCCGCGAAGGGCATCCGCCGCCACGCGTCGAGAGCGGGCTCGAGGTACCCCATGAGCTCGGGGAGCTGCGGTACCAGCGTGAGGGTGGCGACCACCCGCAGCATGCCCACAGCATTGACGAAGCCCATGACCTCCTCGTCGAGCGGGCGGGTGCCGTTGCGCCGCGCGCCGCGGTCGTAGGCGGATTCGTACTCGGGTCCGAGCCCGGCGAGGTCCCACTCGACCGGCCCGAGCGTGACCAGTTCGAAGTCGGCGTAGAGGTTCCCGTCCAGCCCGGAGAAGATGTTCACCGCCGGGGAGTCGCCGTGGATGGGCTGCAGCCCGACAGCTGGGAACCGATCCTGGAAAGCCCCGCGCGAGCGCGCGAGGGGTTCCAGGATCTGCCACTCATGGCGGGCGCGTTCCAGCTCGGCCGCACCGATCAGAGTGGGGTGCCGGTCGAGCCGGGCAAGGCTGTCGCCGATGAACTGTGGTTCGGCGGCGGACAGGAATTCCAGGCGGCCCGGGTAGGAGCGCATCGCCGCGTGCAGCTCGGCGACGCTCTCGGCGTTGGCCACGTAGTCGGGTTCCGTGTCCCGGTCCTGTGGAACGAACGACCACAGCGTCATCGAGAAACCGTCGCGCCGCACGGGTTCCCGCGGCACGAGCGGGCTGGGCGCGATCACGGGAATTCCCCGGCCGGCGAGCCACCATGTCACGTCCAGCTCGTCCCGCTGGCGGCGCGCGAGGGCGGTCGGGTCCACCGGGTGCGGCAGCACGGTGGGGATCCGGGCCACGACCGGCGCGGGCGCCAGATGGACGACGACGGAGAAGACATCGTGCAGCACCGTCGGCTCGGTGACGGTCAGGCCGAGCCCACGTCCCGCCGCGACGGCCGCGTCGACGGCGGCGGCGGTGCGATCGACGCGCTGTCGCGGTGTCAGGAAGGTGGTCATGGTTCCATCGTTTCAGGGGGATTCCCCGAAGTCGTCGAGGACGCAGTACGCGAGTTCTCGTGCTCGGGGCGTTCGGCCGGGGACCCCGCGCGAATTACGCTGGCCCCATGACCAACACGCTCGGCGCGGTCGGTACCGCCGACTATGTTCTGCTCACCACCTTCCGGAAGGACGGCACCCCGGTTCCGACTCCCCTGTGGGCGGCGGCCGAGGACGACAAGCTCTACGTCTGGACCGTCACCGACAGCTGGAAGGTGAAGAGGCTGCGGCGCAACCCGGAGGTGACGCTGCAGCCGTGTGATTACAAGGGCACCCCGCACGGTGCGGTCGTCCACGGCACCGGCCGGGTCCTCGATGCCGAGGGCAGTGCGCGGGTCCGCCGCCTCATCCGCCGCAAGTACCGGCTCACCGGTCCGCTGGTGGTGTTCGGCAGCGTCCTGCGCCGCGGGAAGTCGGGAACCGTCGGCATCGAGCTCATCCCGCGGGCCGAGCCGACCACCCCGGAATGACGATCCCCGGGGCCGGGCGAGCGAGACCGCACTGCTCGACGCCTCCGGCGTGACCGGTCAATCGACCTGTGGCCGCAGCCATTCCGCGAGCTCGTCGGCCGCGCCGAGTTCGGCGGCGAGCTCTGTCCGTTCGGCCGCGCTCAGCCCGAGGGCGGCCAGATCGGCCCGGCGCTCGGCCGCCCGGTCCGGGTTGCCGCGGGCGACCGCCAGTTCGGCCAGTGCCGCCAAGGCGCGCGCCCGGTCCAGCACCCCGGCCGCCGCGCCGTGGCGGCGCAGCCCCGATTCGAGTGCCCTTTCGGCGGCCTTGTCGTCGTTCTTGGAATCACGCAGGATGCGGGCATTGTCCAGGACCCGGGCCAGACCGGTCAGTTTCGACGAGCCGCCGTACTCGAGTTCCCGCGGCTCGGACCGAGCGATATAGATCACCCGGTTGCCGTCCGGGTCGATGAGGCTGAACCTGGTCTGCCCGGCCCGGTACCGAGTGATCCGCCCGGGCCCCTGCGCGGGAATCCGCCCGAACCGTTCCCGTAGCGCCGCGCTGAAGCGGCGATGCCGGTCCGCGACGTCGTCGACCATCACCAGACATCCCGCCTGCTCCGTGGCCGCGTGTCCCGCGGGAGCGGAGGTGAAGTGGAGGTCGCAGTCGTGTGCCGAGATCGCGCCGTAGACATAGGGCCGGGTCTGTTCGTAGGTGACCGTGTAACCGAGCGCCCGGTAGAAGTCGAGCGCGCGGGCCAGATCGTGGGTGGGCAGCACCGGTACCGCCGTATCTCCCATGAGAACCCTCTCAATAGTCAATTTTGACTACCGAAGGTAGGGCGCGCGGCGGCCGGAAGTCAAATTTGAGTACCGTACTGTTCCGGTGACGGAAGGAGCGGCGATGGCGGCGGTACGGTTGCTGGTTCTCGGGGTGGCACGGCGACAGCAGCCGACCCACGGTTACGCGGTGCGCCGCGAACTGCTGTCCTGGCGCGCCGATACCTGGACGAATGTGCAGCCCGGATCCATCTACCACGCCGTCAAACAGCTCACCCAGGAGGGAAAGCTGCGCACCGTGGGCACCGAGGACGGTGGCCGGGGACCGGGCCGGACTCTGTTCGAACTCACCCCCGCCGGTGAGGCGGAGTTCCTGGAACGCATGGACGCGGCGCTGACCAGCGTGGACATGGAGGAACTCGGCGCCGGCATCGCGTTCATGGACGCCCTGCCGCGTGCTCATGTCATCGCGAAACTGCGCGAGCAGCGCGCGGGCAGCCGCGCGATCCGCGACGACCTGCTGGCCATGGTCGGCGATTATCCGGGCCGCGACGAACCCCCGCACGCCACCGATCTGCTGGAACTGTGGAGCGGGGTCTTCGACAATCTCACCGCTTGGACCGCCGGTGTGCTGGACCGGCTGGAACGAGGCGAGTACCGCATGGCCGACGATTCGTAATCGCCGGCACACAGCGGCCGTCCGACGGGCGCCCGCGGCGCCGGCTCGCGACGTACCCGGCCCGGCGGACCGCAGGTCCGCTCCCGCCCAGCTCGCGAGGACCTACGGCTTCGCGCCCGGTCGAGGGTCGACGGTCACCGGGTGCGCTATACCGGGTGGCCGTCCGGACGCCGGTCCCCCGCCGGCAATCGCTTCTGCAGGGTGGTGCCGGTACCCGGCCGCTCGTCGGTGTACCACTCGCTCACGACGACACCGTCCACCACATCGGCATCGATCACCGTGGGCCGGTACGGCGCGGACGCGGCGATCTTCGCGACCCGGCGTGCGGCCAGGGTCGCCAGTACCGGCCGGAACAGCGCACGGGTCGGCGGGATGAGCATCAGCAGCCCCACCACCGAGGTGACCAGGCCGGGCACGAACATCAGCAGGCTGCCCGCACCCACCAGCGCGCCGTCGGCGACGGCCGCACCCGGGGCGATCTCACCGCGCGAGGCGCGGCGGAACTGTTCGCCGACCCGGCGCCACTGCGAACCGAGCAGCAGCATCCCCGCGGCGGAGCTGGCGATGAGCAACAGGATGGCGGGAACGGCGCCGAGCCAGGTGACGGCGGCGGCGAAGACGGCGATCTCGACGACGAGATAGACGAGGAAACCGAGGACGGGCATGGGCGAACCTTTCGGTCGGACTGCCCGTACAACGAACGAGATGTCCGATTTGCTCCCGGGACCTTCGATTGTCCTCGTTCAGCCGCCGGGACGCACCACGCCGGTCTCGTAGGCCAGCACCACCGCCTGCACGCGGTCACGCAGGCCCAGTTTGGTCAGCACCCGGCCGACGTGGGTTTTCACCGTGGCCTCGGACAGAAACAGCTGGCCCGCGATCTCGGCATTGGACCGTCCGGCGGCGATCTGCTCGAGTACTTCGCGTTCGCGAGCGGTCAGCACCTCGAGGATCTCCGGGTCGCGCGAGGGGGTGGGCTCTTCGGCGATCAGCCGGTCGAGGAGGCGTTTGGTGACCTTCGGCGACACCACCGCGTCCCCGGCCGCGACACTGCGGATGGCCGAGATCAGGTCCTCGGGCGGGGTGTCCTTCAGCAGGAAGCCGCTCGCGCCGGCGCGGAGGGCGCCCAGCGCGTGTTCGTCGAGGTCGAAGGTCGTCATGACCAGGACCCGGCTGCCGTGGTCGGCTTCGAGGATCCGCCCGGTGGCGGTGACCCCGTCCACGACCGGCATCCGGACGTCCATCAGCACCACATCGGGGCGCAGTTCGGCGGCCCGGGCGACCGCGGCGGCCCCGTTGTCGGCCTCGCCGACCACCTCGATATCGGGTTGTGCGCCGAGCACCATCTCGAGTCCTACGCGCATGAGTTTCTGGTCGTCCACAATGAGCACGGTGATCGGCACGGATCCCAATGTAGTGGCGGCCGCCGCCTATTCCCGATCCGGTGCGGACAACGGAATCCGCGCGTACACCCGCCAGGCACCGTCGGACCGGCGCCCGGCCTCGAGGCTGCCGCCGAGCACCGCCATCCGTTCGCGCATTCCGGCCAGGCCCAGACCGCTGCCCTCGATCCGGTCCTCGGGCCGCACCGGGACCCCGCCGGAGTCGACGACCTCCACCTCGATGTGGTCGGCGTGCCGCCGCACCCGCACCCACGCCTTCGGGTGGGCCCCGGCGTGACGGAGGGTGTTGGTCAGCGCTTCCTGCACGATGCGGTGCGTCCCCAGACTGATCTCGGGCGCGACGCCGTCGAGTTCACCGGCCAGTTCCAGTTCGACCGCCAGACCGGCGTCCCGCATCAACTGGACCACCGACGCCAGGCCCGCCGTCCCGTGCTGGGGCACTTCGTCGGGGGCGTGTTCGGTGCGCAGCAGCGCGACGGTGCGGCGGAGTTCGCGCAGGGCCTCGCGCCCGGTCCCGGCAATGGTGACCAGTGCCTGTTCGGTGGTGTCGGGGTCGGTGCGCAGGGCGAAACGGGCGCCGTCGGCTTGGACGATCATCACGCTCACCGCGTGCGCGACCACATCGTGCAGTTCCCGGGCGATCCGGGTGCGTTCGGCCGAGACCGCGTCGTGCGCACGGCGTTCCCGGTCGGAGTCGGCGACGGCCAGCCGGGCCGCCACCTCGGCGTCGTAGGCGCGGCGGGCGCCGGTGAATTCGCCCAGCGCCCAGCACAGGGCGAAGAACACCGAGACGAACGCGAGATCACCGGCCCGGAAACCGCTCAGCAACGCCATCCCGTACGCGGTGTCGGCGACCAGTGCCAGCACGTACCAGAGTCCGGCCCGCCGGCCGACATACGCCACCAGCGTGTACAGCATGACCCCGTGGCCGATCAGCGCGGCGTGCCCGGTGGGGTCGCCGACGAGGTAGCCGATGGTGCTGGCACAGATCGACAGCGCCAGGAAGGTCGCCGCCATCGCCCGCGGATAGATCCGGCGCAGGACGATCGGCAGCGGGATGAGCACGGAGAACACCACGAAGGCGGCGAGGTGGGTGCTCTCGCGGGCCATGGCGAGGTCGAACACCAGCAGCGCCGCGGCGAGCGCGGAGTCCGCGACGATCGGGTTGTCTCGGAGCCACAGAATGAACCGGCGCACCCGCCCAGCCTAGGAGGACACCCCCGGTGGGGCGCGTGAGCGGGTGATCTCGCCTGCGGACCGTCTGGTTTGCTGAGCGGGTGGATGTGACCGACTGGCTGATGTTGTTACCGGCCGCGGCGGCCGCCGGCTGGGTGGACGCCGTGGTGGGCGGTGGCGGGCTGATCGTGCTGCCGACCCTGCTGCTGGTGGCGCCCGGCCTCGCCCCGCAGACGGCGCTGGGCACCAACAAGCTCGCGGCGGTCGCGGGTACGGCCACGGCGGCGGCGACGTTCGCCCGCAAGGTCCCCCTCCCCTGGCGGCTGCTGGTACCCGCCGCGATACTGGCGGCGATCACCGCGGCGGCGGGCGCGGCGGCGGTGGCGCTCATCGACCGGGACCTGTTCATCCCCATCGTGCTGGTGGTGCTGATCGGGGTGGCGATCTTCGTCACGGCCCGGCCCTCGATCGGGATCACCCTGGCCACCCATCCCCCGTCACGACGCAAGGTCGTTCTGGTGGTGGCGCTGGCGGCGGGTCTGATCGGGGCCTACGACGGGTTGCTCGGACCGGGTACCGGGACATTCCTGATCATCACGTTCGCCACCCTGCTCGGCACCGAGTTCGTGCGGGCGGCGGCCATGGCGAAGGTGATCAACTGCGGCTCCAATATCGGGGCGCTGATCTACTTCGGGGCCACCGGACACGTGCTCTGGGCGTTGGGCGCGGCGATGGCACTGGCCAATATCGCGGGCGCGGTACTGGGTTCGCGGATGGCCCTGGACCGCGGCGCGGAGTTCGTACGCGCGGTGCTGCTGGTGGTCGTGGTAGCGATGGTGATCCGGCTGGGCTGGCAGCAGTTCGGCTGAGCGCACCACCCGTGATCGGCCGCGGCGGACTAAGTTGTGCAGGGTGACAGCGACACCCTCCACCGAATCGGGTGGTCTACCGCCCGGGCACGATATCGATCCGGAGTTCGCGAACCTGCCGCTGACGGCGCTGGCGGAGGCGGCGCTGGCCACGGCCCGCGCGGCCGGAGCCGAGCACGCCGATCTGCGGGTGCACCGATTGTGTACGCAGACAGTGCGGTTACGCGACGGCCGGGTGGAGGCCCTGACCGATACCGTCGAACTCGGGTTCGCGGTCCGCGTCATCGTCGACGGCACCTGGGGCTTCGCCTCGCACGCGGCGCTGACACCGCAGACCGCGGCCGAGGTCGCGCGGTCCGCGGTGGCCGTGGCGACCACCCTGCGCGCGCTGAACCGGGAGCGCGTCGAACTCGCCGGCGAACCCCGCTACGACAACGCCCGCTGGATCTCCGACTACCGGATCGATCCGTTCACCGTGCCCTCGGCCGACAAAGTAGCCCTGCTCCAGGACTATTCGGGCCGGCTGACCGCCGCGGACGGCGTCGACCATGTCACCGCGTCACTGCTGCAGGTCAAGGAACAGACCTACTACGCGGATACCGCCGGTTCCTCGATCACCCAGCAGCGGGTGCGCCTGCACCCGCAGCTGGAGGCGATCACGGTCGATACCGCCTCGGGCGCCTTCGAGACCATGCGCACCCTGGCGCCACCGGTGGGCCGCGGCTGGGAATACGTCACCGGCGCCGACGGGACCTGGGACTGGGATACCGAACTGGCCCGGATCCCGGAATGGCTGGCCGAGAAGGTGAAGGCGCCGACCGTCACCGCCGGCCCGACCGATCTGGTGATCGACCCCACCAACCTGTGGCTCACCATCCACGAATCCATCGGCCACGCCACCGAGTACGACCGCGCGATCGGCTACGAATCGGCCTACGCCGGGACCTCGTTCGCCACCCCGGACCTGCTGGGCACGCTGCGCTACGGCACTCCGGTCATGCACGTCATCGCCGACCGGGTCCAGCCGCACGGGCTGGCCACCGTCGGCTACGACGACGACGGAGTGGCGGGTCAGCGCTGGGATCTGGTGCGCGACGGGGTGCTGGTGGGCTACCAGCTCGACCGGGTGTTCGCGCCGCGGCTGGGCCTGCACCGCTCCAACGGCTGTTCCTACGCCGACTCGCCGCATCACGTACCGATCCAGCGGATGGCCAATGTCTCGCTCCAGCCCGACCCCGAAGCCGATACCAGTACCGCGGAGCTGATCTCGCGGGTGGCCGACGGTATCTACATCGTGGGTGACAAGAGCTGGTCGATCGATATGCAGCGCTACAATTTCCAGTTCACCGGACAGCGGTTCTTCCGCATCCGCGACGGCGAACTGGCCGGGCAGGTGCGCGATGTCGCCTATCAGGCGACCACCACGGACTTCTGGGGTTCGATGGAGGCGGTCGGCGGACCGTCGACCTGGCAGCTGGGCGGCGCGTTCAACTGCGGTAAGGCTCAGCCCGGGCAGGTCGCGGCGGTCAGCCACGGCTGCCCGTCGGTGCTGGTGCGCGGGGTGAACATTCTCAACACCCGGACGGAGGCGGGACGATGACGGTGATCGGCGCGGGTGTACTGCCCGCGGGTGCGGTGGTCGAGCGGGCCCTCGGCGCGAGTCGGGCCGACGAGGCGATCGTGATCGTCGGCGACGAGTACGAGGCCTCGCTGCGCTGGGCCGGCAACTCCATGACCACCAACGGCGCCTCCGTCGCGCGGCGCTGGTCGGTGATCTCGGTGTTCCGGGACGGGCCGCGCTCGGCGCGGGTCGGCAGCGTGGCCTCGACCAGCGTCGACCCCGCCGATATCGAGACCGTCGTACGGGCCAGCGAGGAAGCCGCCCGATCCGCCGAACCGGCCCGCGACGCCATGCCGCTGCTGGACGCGGACGCGGTGCCGGCGGCATCGGATTGGGAGCAGGCTCCGGCCGTCACCGGGATCGATGTGTTCACCGGGCTCGCCGGCGATCTGGCCACCGGTTTCGACGGCGGCGACCGGCTCTACGGCTTCGCGCACCATCAGGTGCAGACCACCTGGCTCGGCACCTCGACCGGTGTCCGGCGTCGCTACACCCAGCCCACCGGGTCGATCGAGATCAACGGTAAGCGCGGCGACGGGGCCGAGCTGGCCAGCGCCTGGGTGGGTGCGGGCACCGCGGATTTCACCGATGTGGACACTCCCGCGCTGCTGGCGGAACTGTCCCGGCGGCTGGACTGGTCGGCGCGGCGGGTCGAACTGCCCGCCGGACGGTACGAAACCCTGCTACCTCCCTCGGCGGTCGCGGATCTGCTCATCTACATGTACTGGTCCATGGAGGGCCGGGGCGCCCAGGAGGGGCACACCGCGTTCGCCGCCGCGGGCGGCACCCGGGTGGGTGAGCGGCTCACCGACATCCCGCTGACGCTCTCCTCCGATCCCGCGGCGCCCGGATTGCAGTGTCTGCCGTTCGTGGCCACCTCGGCCTCGTCGGAGACGGTGTCGGTCTTCGACAACGGGCTGTCCGCGCCGCGGGTGGACTGGTTGCGCGACGGCGCGATCGCCGAACTGGTGTATCCGCGCGCCACCGCCGCCGACTACGACGCCTCCCCCACCGTCCCGGTCCAGAACCTACTGCTCACCGGTGGATCCGCCGCGACACTGGACGAGATGATCGCGCGCACCGAACGCGGTCTGCTGCTCACCACCCTGTGGTACATCCGCGAGGTCGACCCGGCCACCCTCCTGCTCACCGGTCTCACCCGCGACGGGGTGTACCTGGTGGAGAACGGGCAGGTCACCGCGGCGGTGAACAATTTCCGGTTCAACGAGAGCCCGCTGGACCTGATGCGCCGGGTCACCGAGGCCGGCGCCACCGAGCTCACACTGCCCCGGGAATGGAAGGACTGGTTCACCCGCACGGCCATGCCGCCGCTGCGGATCCCGGACTTCCACATGTCGTCGGTGAGCCGGGCGACCTGAGCGTCGGCGATCGTCGTGGCCTCGCCCCGGCCGATAATGCCCTCACCTACACAGAGCCCGGCAAGCGGGACGATGATCACGGGGTAAGGATCGATGAACAGCGCTGTTATGAACACCGGCCGAGAGCGGCAAGCGAGGCGCAGCTCGCTTGGTCGCAAGGCGGTAATCAGTACCGGCGTTCGGTGGGTCGGAAGGTCTCACGGAGTCGGTTGTAGGCGTCGCGGACCTCGCCGGGGATGTCTTGTCGGACGATGTGGCCTTCGTCGGGATATTCGTCGAGGCGTTTGATCTCTCCCATGACTATCGCGACGATCGATTTCGGATGCGGTGCTGTATCGGCATCGGGCCGGTTGCCGTACTTCATGTAGTTCTCCAGGGAGACGTCGGCGGTGGACATGGCGACGTGTTCGACCGAAATACGCTTGCCGTTCATGTCGGTAATGCCCTGTTGCATGATCGTGGCCCAGACCCGGCGCGCGTGGAACGGGGTGCCTACCCCGACGAGCGAGGTGATATCGCGGCCGTGGTCGGCAAGCATTCGGATCGAGAAGGCAGCATTCTCCCCTGTGTTGGCGGCTTTGGTTTCCTCGAGGATCCGTCGAGGGTCGAGATTCATCTTCTCCGCAGCCAGCCGGAATTTGGCTGCTTCGCCGTTGCTTCCGGAGAACACGACAGGGACATCGTCGAGCCCGCGGTCGCGGAGGTTCGCGATCACCGAGGCCCCGCCGATATCCTTGCTGCCGAAGAAGATGATTCCGCCGTATTTCCGTGCTCGGTCGATCTCCCATTTCGGGTCGTGGCACAGGTACTCCCAGAGTTTTCCCAGGTCCGACATCGCCCGGCCGGTATCCACACCGCGATCGTGGAGCTCCCGGAACCATCCGGTGTAGGTGTCTTCCCGCCGACCGCCGTAGACCTGATCATTCCTGATCAACGCTCGGGCGGACGTATCGATCGGTATCGCGGCATCACGTTCCCCACGAAGGAACATGCCGGCTGATGCCCGGGTCTCGCTGATCAGCCGTCGCTCTTTGCCGACCGCGGTCGAAATACCGGTGGTCAAGGCGCGTGCGACACGACCGGCCGCGTCCCGAGCAATACCCGCCGGGCCGTTCGCATCCGGCAGATCTGGGCCGCGCATCCATCCTCTTCGAACTCATCTGAAGCGACGCGAGAACCATGTCCGCTGTCCGCCCGCTGAGGCTAGTACCGATCCTCGGTCCGCTGCATCCGGTGGAATTCTCGGATCTGGGTATCTCCCACATCCGCCGCGCTCGCGTGCGCTGTCGGGAGCCTCGTTTCGAGGCGGGGCACCGCCCTCGCGGAACTGGGCAGCTCGAATCCGGAGACCGTGCCGGCGGACGCCGGAGCGCCTTCCGCACGCGGGGTTTCGGCGTTCATCCGGATCTGGATCGCGGTACCGAGCGGTTCGGCGATCCGGTCGAACCCGATAATCCTACCTCCGCCGGTTACCCCGCTCGGACTGCCCGGACCCGACGCCCTTCACCACGGCGGGGTCCATGAATCCGAACAGGTAGCCCGCCACCCGGCGCATCTGGATCTCCTCCGCGCCCTCGGTGATGCGGTACCGGCGGTGATGGCGGTAGATGTGCTCGAACGGAGTGTAGCGCGAATAGCCGAGTCCGCCGTGCACCTGCATGGCGCGGTCGGCGGCCTCACAGCACAGCCGGTTCGCCCAGTAGTTGCACATCGACACCTGCTCCGACACCGCGAACGTCCCGTAGGTGTCCATGGACCAAGCGGTCTTGTGCACCAGCGCGCGCAACATCTCGCACTGGGTGTGCAGTTCCACCAGCTGGAACTGGATGGCCTGATTCGACGACAGCGGTGTCCCGAACGGTTTGCGCTCGTTGGCCTAGGCCACCGCGCGATCCACGCAGTACTGGGCGGCGCCGAGGCTGGACGCGGCCTGCCGGATACGGTTCTCGTTGAAGAAATGCTGGACCACGGCCGGCCCGCGGCCCTCCCGCCCGAAGATCGCCGTATCCGGGACGCGTACCTCGGTGAGCGAGACACGGGCGTGGTCGGTGGGCATATTGAAGGTCCACAGATATTCCTCGACCCGGAATCCCGCGGTATCGGCGGGGGCTGCAGGTCGGGTGGGGGCGCCGGGAGGAGCGTGTCCTCCAGCAGTTCGGCGAGTGATTCCAGCAGCTCGGCTGCCGTCGGGCGGTTCTGCACTACGGCTCCCCTCGGTCGATTGCGGCTCGGCGGGACAGGACCGACGGCGCGGACGGCTGACGAGCGACCACGTCCGACCTCCTTGTCGTCGCTACAGGCGAGCGGTGAGACAAGCAGTAGATGATGTTCTCATCGTCGCACCAGGGATGTGGGCAGGCGGCGCCACCGAACGCCCATAGCGAGACGAGAACCGCCGGGTACACGGCCCGGGGTCGGCACTCAGGCGGCCGCGGCCAAAACCGACACGGGCTTCCCCTCATCCAGAACACGGCCGTCCCGCAGTAGTACGCAGTGATCGGCTTCGTGTGCCGCGGCCGGATCGTGGGTGGCGTGCACCACCGTGACCCCGGCGTCGGCGACCTCCCGGATCGCCGCGCCGATCGCCGTCCGCGCGGCGGCGTCCAGCCCGGTGCCGGGTTCGTCCAGCAGCAGGAGAGGGGATTGCTGGGCGAGCGCGCGGGCGAGCAGTACACGCTGACGCTGCCCGCCGGACAGTGTGTCGAGACGCCGTCCGGCGAGGTCCGTGATATCCATCCGAGCCAGGCAATCGGCCACGATCGCCCGGTCCGCCCGGGTGATCCGGCGCCACAGACCCCGGTGCGCCCAACGACCCATGGCGACCGTCTCACCGACCGTGATGGGCAGTGTCGCGGGGACGGCCTGCTGCTGGACGACCAGCGCCGGGCGGCCGCCGCCGAGACCGGCCACCGTTCCGGCGGTCGGTGTGACGATCCCGGCGAGCACCCCGAGCAGCGTCGATTTTCCGGAGCCGTTGGGACCCATCAACGCGGTGACCCGCCCGCCCGGCACTGTCGCGGTGACCTGGTGCAATACCGGGTTCCCCTGGTATCCCGCCGACAACCCGGTGATCTCGATTCCCGCCGTGCGCATGCTGTGACTCCCGCCAACTACTTGTAATGACAATCGTTATCAGTTTAAGGTTTCTTTTCATGGATTGGCTGATCGCCCCGTTCGAAGTCACCTTCGTACAACGAGCTCTCTGGGGCGGACTGCTGGTCTCCGGTCTGTGCGCGCTCGCCGGCACCTGGGTCGTGGTGCGCGGCATGGCATTTCTCGGTGAGGCGATGGCGCACGGCATGCTGCCGGGCGTCGCCGTCGCGGCGCTGCTCGGCGGCAACCTGCTGCTGGGCGCGGTGGTGAGCGCCTCCGCCATGGCGGCCGGGGTCTCGGTACTGAGCCGCAATCGAAGGCTGTCCACCGATACCGGTATCGGGCTGCTGTTCGTGGGCATGCTCGCGATCGGGGTGATCCTGATATCGCGCTCTCGCTCCTTCGCGGTGGACCTGACCGGCTTCCTCTTCGGCGATGTGCTCGCGACCCGTCCCCGCGATCTGGTCTTCCTGCTGGTGGCGCTGGGCGCGGCCCTGCTGCTGACCGTGCTCGGGCACCGGGCCTTCCTCGCCCTCGCCTTCGATCCGCGCACCGCGCACACCCTGGGATTGCGTCCCCGCCGGGCGCAGATCGCGCTGCTCGCCCTGCTTACCCTGGCGATCGCCGCCTCGTTCCATGTGGTGGGGACATTGCTGGTCTTCGGATTACTGGTCGCGCCGCCCGCGGCCGCGACCTACTGCACCCACCGGATCCCGCGGATCATGCTGCTGGCGGCGGCTTTCGGCGCGCTGGCCACCGTCGCGGGCCTGGTCATCTCCTGGCACGCGGGAACCGCGGCCGGGGCGACCATCGCCGCGACGGCGGTGATGATCTTCTTCGCCGCCGCGGCCGGGGCCCGGCTGCGGGCCGCGCTGCGCGGTGGGTCGCGCGGCGGGCCGGGCACCGGCCGCGCTGCCGGGCTTTTCCGCCGCCCGGGTCGACGGGCCGGCCGGGCGGTCGGCGTGACCGCCGCCGCGCTCCTGCTCGTTCCCGTCGCGGCCTGTGGCGGCGAAACCGGCGAGGCACCGGCCGAACCGGTCCCCCACGGTTATGTCGCGGGCGCGGAGGAGAGCGCGGGCGCGCAGCCGCGACTGGTCCTGGCCGATCGATCCTCGGGCGCGGTGCGGATCCTCGACCTGGTCACCGAGGAGATCATCACCCAGGACCCGGTGCCGGGCCTCACGTATCTCGCCGACGACGGCCGCTACGCCTATCTCGCGGCGAGCGGGGAGACCACCGTCCTCGACAGCGGCAGCTGGGTCGTCGATCACGGCGACCATGTGCACTACTACCGGGCCCAGCCGCGCCGGGTCGGCGCGTTACCGGGGTCCGTCCGCTCCGCGGCCGGCGACACCGTCGTCACCGCGGCGGTACTGGACGACCGTTCGACCGCCCTCGCGGACCGGGCGGCGCTCGACGCGGGCACCCTCACCCCCGGTCCGGTGGTGGACGGTCCCGCCCTGCCCTACGGGGGTCACCTCCTCGTGGCGGACGCCGGCCGGATCCAGGTGCGCGACCGGGAGAACGCGCCGGTGCAGACCCTGGACGCGCGGTGCGATCAGCCGGGCGGGCAGGCCGTGACCCGACGCGGCGGCGTGTTCTCCTGTGCCGACGGCGCTCTCGTGGTCACCGAGCGCGACGACCGGTTCGCCGCACAGAAGGTGCCGTATCCGGCGGGGACGACCGGCAGCGCGGCGCAGTTCTTCCATCGGCGCGGCAGCGATGTATTGGTGGCCGTACGGGATTCACGGGTCCTGGTACTCGATATCGCCCACCGCGCCTGGCGGCCGATCGGCCCCGGACCCGTGGTCGCCGCGACCACAGCGGGTGCGGGCACCGACATCCTGACCCTGGACGCCGGTGGGGTCCTGCGCTCCTACGATCCGGAAACCGGAGCCGAGACCGGGCACCGGCCGCTCCCGTCGGGACCCCTGGATCCCGCGGCGTCACCGGTCCTGCTGATCGACGCCGACCGCGCCTACGTCAACGAGCCCGCCGCGCGGCGGATCCACGAGATCGACTACGCCGACGGACTCCGCATCGCCCGCACCTTCGATCTCGACATCACCCCCGATCTGATGGTGGAGACCGGCCGATGAACACCGCACTCCGACTCTGCGTGGCACTGCTCGTCGCGATACTGCCCCTCGCCGGATGCGGCGTCACGAACTCCGGAGGCGGCGGGATCGTCGTCACCACCGATATTCTCGGCGATATCACCCGGGCGGTGGTCGGTGACGCGGCAGCGGTCACGGTCCTGATGCCGCCGAATTCCGATCCGCACTCCTTCGCCCTCTCGGCGCAGGAGGCCGCCGTCCTCGACGATGCCGACCTCATCGTCGAGAACGGCCTGGGCCTGGAAGAGGGATTGGCCCGCCATGTGACGACGGCCGCGGAGGCCGGAGTCGCGACCCTGCCGGTGGGCGCCGAGATCGATCCCCTCCCCTACCGCGGCGGGGACGCCGCGGGGCGGCCCGACCCCCATTTCTGGACCGACCCGCAGCGGGTACGCCGCGCGGTCGAGGTGATCCGCGACCGGGTGATCGACACCGTCCCCGGGATAGACGCCCATACCGTAAGCGCCAATGCGGACCACTACCTCGTCGCACTCGATGGGTTGCAGCAGTGGATGGCCGATCGGTTCGCCGGTATCGCACCCGAGCGCCGGAAGCTGGTCACCAATCACCACGTGTTCGGTTATCTGGCCGCGCGTTTCGACTTCGATGTGGTCGGCGCCGTCATCCCGGGCGGTACCACCCTGGCCTCGCCGAGCGCCGCAGATCTCGCGGATCTGGCCGCGGCCGTGCGCAGCACCGGCGTCCCGGCGATCTTCGTCGATTCCGCCCGGCCGGACCGGCTGGCCCGCGCCCTCGCCGAACAGGCGGGCGTCCAGGTGCGCATCGTCGGTCTGCACTCGGAATCCCTGACCGCGCCCGGAGGCGGCGCGGCCACCTACCTGGAAATGATGCGCGCCAACACCACCGCGATGGTGGCGGGTCTGGCCTCCGCGTAACCGGGAACGCTGCGATATCTCGCTGCCGCAGCCAGCAGAAAAGAATGAGGGAGCGTTATGCACATTCGGACCGGCCCGATCCGGGCCGCGGCCCTGACCGGCCTGCTCACCGCGGTCGTCGCCGCGAGCGGCTGTGGCACCGGCAGCACCGAGGAGACGGCGATCGCCGACCCGCTGGCCGTCACCTACGACGGCGGCATCCATCTCCTGGACGGCAATACACTGGTGCGCGGCGGCGGGGTCGAACTCCCGGGATTCAACCGGGTCAATCCGGCCGGCGACGACCGACACGTCATCGTGTCGACCTCCGCGGGTTTCCGGGTATTCGACGCCGTCGGCGGACAGTTC
Source organism: Nocardia sp. NPDC004568 (assembly GCF_040609955.1). Classification (NCBI taxonomy): domain Bacteria; kingdom Bacillati; phylum Actinomycetota; class Actinomycetes; order Mycobacteriales; family Nocardiaceae; genus Nocardia; species Nocardia sp. NPDC004568. The sequence continues at coordinate 8,333 of NZ_JBEXLL010000064.1, read as the reverse complement.
ACCGATATCGAGTTCCCCGCGCAGAAGCCGGGACACGTCGTACGGCACGCCGGTCGCACGGTCCTGTTCGCCGACGGTACCGGCACCGTGACCTCGTTCGACCCGGCCGAGCTCGCCGAGGGCGCACCGCAGACCGCCGAATACCAGGCCGCGCACCCGCATCACGGGGTGGCGGTGGAACTGGAGACCGGCGAGCTGGCCGTGACGCTCGGCACCGAGGAGGAACGGGTCGGGCTGGTGATCCTGGACGCGGATCGCAAGGAGATCACCCGCAGCGAGCAGTGCCCGGGAGTGCACGGCGAGACCACCGCGGCCGGCGAGACGCTGGTCGTCGGCTGCCAGAACGGGGCACTGGTCTACCGCGACGGCACACTCACCAAGATTCCCAGCCCGGACTCCTACGGGCGGATCGGCAATCAGGCCGGAAGCGAGAAGTCGCCGATCGTGCTCGGTGACTACAAGAAGGACGAGCACGCGGAACTGGAACGTCCCGAACAGATCTCGCTGATCGATACCGAGGCCGGCACCATCCGCCTGGTCGATATCGGCACCAGCTACACCTTCCGGTCGCTGGCCCGGGGACCCGAGGGCGAGGCGCTCGTCCTCGGCACCGACGGCGCGCTGCGGGTGATCGACCCGGGGACGGGCAAGGTCGTACGGACGATCGATGTGCTCGACCCGTGGCAGGAGCCCCTCGACTGGCAGCAGCCGCGCCCGGCGCTGTTCGTCCGGGACGGCATCGCCTATGTCAGCGATACGGCGACCAAGCAGATCCACCGGATCGACCTGGCCTCCGGGACGGTGACCGCGTCGGTGACCCTGGCGGAAACCCCCAACGAGATCAGCGGCGTCGTCGCCTCCTGATCGGGGCGCGGAGGTCCGCCCGGCACGGCGTGAGGGGCCGGGCGGGCCTCCCTGTCGCAGGCGCCCGGAGCGAGCTCGCCTGCGTGGTCAGAATTTCCACGGGTCCAGCCCTGCCGCGGGATCGACGTGATCCAGGTTCGCGACCCGCGTGGCCGAACGCAGGAGCCGGATGCGGTTGACCTCCGTCGGATCGTCGTAGTAAGCCTGCGCCACCGCGAGGTGGGCCGCCGACAACCGGCTGCCGATCGACCACCGGGTATCGCGTCCGACGGTGTTCCATTCGCCGGGCGAGATCGCGGCGCGCAGCGCCCGCGCGGAATCCCAGTTCTGCTCGACCCGGCGGATGAAGTCCCGGTCCAGCACCGCCTCCGCGGCGGGCGCGTTGCTGTGCCGGGCGAAACCCTCGGCCGCGACCACCGCCTGCGCCGCGAACGCCCGAGCCCCTGGTTCGTCCGCGCGGTTGTACGCCGCGTAGGCGGCGGCCACGGTCTTCTGGAGGGGCAGGAACCCGAACAGCCCCTGTGATCTGGCCGCCTCCTGCGCCGAGAACGCCTCCAGTGCGCCGGCGACCAGGTGATCGGGCGCGCCGATCGCCCGCAGCACCGGGACCAGCTGGGAGTCGGGGATCCGGTTGTCGCGCATCATCTTCAGCGTCCGCGCCACCCCCATCTCACTACCGGTGCCACCGAATCGTTCCGCTTCCCGCAAGGCGACCAGGCGCCAGTTGTGCCGGGCCAGATGACTCCACCGAAAGGACTCCTCCCTACCCGCGCTGTAGGCGATGGCCGCCCGCTGCACCGTGCGGGCGCCCCGCGCCAAGGGGTCGAACGGTCGCACGGTGCCGCCCGCCGCCCACGCCATCAGCGGCGAATTGTCGAGGGTGTTCAGATCGCCGAGCGTCCTGATCATCGCGGGCGGGGATCCGCCGCCGGACCGCCCGCCCGCACCACCGCCGGACCATGGTGCGGTACGACCCGCGAGGGCCGCACCGATCCGCTCGGTCACCTGGTCCGAGCCCCGGGAGAGGCCACGGCGTAGGCGGGACAGTTGCGAGATCGCCACGATCTCGACCAGTGCCGCGAGCACGAGTACCGGGATCACCTGCCCCGGGGCCTGCCGGAAGAGGTTGTCCAGGAAGAGCAGATAGACCCCGAGGAACACTATGAACGCACACATCCGGACCGCGGCGAAACCACAGGTGACGAGGTTGCGGACGAGGAAGGTCTGGGTCGGCCCGTAGACGTAACCGCCGGCGGCGAACCCGAAGATCGCCAGGAACCCGTGGTAGATCGAGTCCAGCGCGCATCGGAGCACGAGCCCGGCCAGGAAGGCGGCGAACACCAGGAGCACGGCCGCACAGGCGAGCAGCAGCAGACCCGCGCCGAGCTGTCCCATCGTCGGCTGTGCCATCCGTTCCGCGGCGGCGCGATCGCCGCACGCCGCGATACCCGCCCGCAGGGCGTCGACGTCTCCGGCGGTGACGCCCTCACTCCACACCGCGTCGCACCGCTCGTCGAGCACATGCCCGAAGTTCCAGACCTGTACCGGGCGCCGCGCAAAATCGTCGGCCGTACTCGCCGACAACGTCTCGACGAGCCGATCGGGCTCCGAACTCGCCCCGTTCAAGCCCGCCGCGATCGCCATTCCCACATCACGTCCCCGGGCCGGCAACCCGTCCGAAGACAACAGATCCGCCCCGGGGCCGAACACCAGCAGCCCGCCGAGCACGGCGACCGTCGCCATTGTCACTATTTGACGGGCCGCCGCGGCCGGCCTGCCACGAATTATGAACCACGCCACTACAAATGCGCCGACCGTCGCAGCGGTGAGCGATATCACCGGATCGGCCAGTTGCCGGGAAAGCGCTTCCGCGACACCGTGCAGAGCCGCCGAGAAAAGGTCCATCCAACGAAAACTCAACGCATATCCGATGAACCATATCGCCGTGGTCACGACCACCATGTAGCCCACGAATTCCAGGCCGATCAGCGTCCACAGGACGGTGGCGCCGGGGTTCACCAGTCCGTCGCGATCGACGAGGAACGGATAGTCGGCCAGAGCCACGCCACCCGAGTCCACCACCCCTGTCCAGGCCAGACCGTCCATCCGGGAGACCGCCGGATACGGCTGCCCGGGCTCCGCGGCCACCGCCACCGCGCCGACGCCGCCCGGGACGACGAGTATTACGTAAAGCAATGCGACGCAAACCTTCCCGCGCCGCCACCACGCATTCGCAGCAGAATTTCGCCCGCGAAACAGCGGAGATTTTAGACCCACTCGGGTCAACGTCCGAACAGAAATGACACGATCTGAATTCTCTTTCCCACTATCGCCCCCGGTTCCGGGGTACCGATGGATTATCCATTCCGGTTCCGGTCCGGCAAGAAATGAATTCTCGGTGGTGGAAATGGTTGCCCGGCGCCGGGGGCAGGCGGGACCGCGAGCGCCGGGCGGCGCGAACCCGGGCCGGGCCGGCCACCGGGACCTAGGCTGGACGCCGACCACCGAGTCGAGCTATCGGAGTGCAGATGTCCCGAGTGATCAGCAAAGGCGGCAACGTCACCGTTGCGGGCGGACAGTTGCGGGTCTCCGCGGCACCGGCCGATATCGACCTGACCGTGCTGTGCCTGCGCGCGGACGGCAAGGTCGGCGGTGACGACGACTTCGTCTTCTACAACCAGCCGGTCTCCCCGGACGGCGCCGTCCGGCTGGCCGGGGCCGCGATCGAGATCGACCTGCCGGGTGTCGCCGCGAACACCGACCGGTTGGTGGTCGCGGCCTCGCTGGACACCGGGTCCTTCGGCGGTATCGCACTGCACGTGGTGATCGCCGAGGGCGAGGGCGAGACCTACGATCTGCCGATCACCGGACTCGGTACCGAGACCACCGTCGTCCTCGCCGAGGTGTACCGGCGGTCCGGCACCTGGAAGATCCGCAATGTGGGCCAGGGATATGCCAGCGGGCCGGCGGGACTGGCCACCGATTTCGGTATCACCGTGGACGACGCGCCGGACCCGGCCCCGGGCGGCACACCGCCACCGCCGGCGGCCGGATACCCACCGCGGTCGACTGTCGCACCCCCGCAGCAGCCCGCTCCCCCTCCGCCCGCACCGCCGACACCGCCATCAGGACCCGTACCGCATCCCACGCCCGCCGCCGCGGCACCGCCCGGGGTCGACTTCTCCAAGGGCGCCGTCACTCTCACCAAAGGCGCGCCGCCGGTGCTCCTGGAGAAGTCACCGCTGGTGCGGATGCGGGTGGCTTGGGCCAGCGGTACCGATTACGAGGCCTACGCGCTGGTCGTCCTGACCGACGGGAGCGTCGTGCACGTCGCGACATTCCCGGCCGCGGGGATCCCCGCCGATCCCCGGTACGGCGATCTGGTGCGCCATCTCGGCGACCGCGGCCGCGGCGACATCCGGCGCGGCGGCGGACAGACCGAGGAGATCATCGAGGTGCGGCTCGCCCCCGAGATCGTGGCGGTGATCCCCGTGGCGTATTCGGCGATCAACAACGGCACCGGGTCGTTCCACAAGTACCGGGTGACACTGTCGATCGAGAACGGCGCCGACAGCGTGTCGATTCCCGCCGATCAGGCCAAGAAATCCAGCTGGATCTTCACGTGTGTACCGGGCATCGTCTACAACCGCCCGGAGGGTGTGCTGATCGAGCGGCTCGAGCTCTACAGCCGGCGTTTCTCCGAGCACCGGCCCGCCGCGATCCTGCAGCCGGACGGGCGGGTGGAGGTGCGGATGGACAAGGGCCCGGTGAACCGGTTCAAGGCCGACAACACCTGATCAATCTTTACAAGCATTGCAATCTTTTAAGAGCTAATAGGTTCACTGATAAACTCGCGGGATGGTGCACATTCACGACCGGAAGCGGTTCTCGTGACGACCCCCCGCCGGGGGCGGGTCACCCAGCACCGGGTGGCCCAGACCGTGGCTACCGAACTACGGACCCGCATCCTCAACAGCACCGACGACTACCGGCTGCCCACCCAGGACCAACTGGTCCAGGAGTTCGGCGTCTCCTATCCCTCGATCCGGGAGGCCATCCGCATCCTGGAAACCGAGGGCCTGGTCACCGTGCGGCGCGGAAATGTCGGCGGCGCGGAGGTCCACCGGCCCGACGAGACCTCGGCCGCCTACCATTTCGGGCTGGCCCTGCAGGGCGGCCGGGTGACCCTGCGCGACCTGGCCACCGGTCTGCAGATGCTCGAACCCATATGCGCCGCGGAATGCGCGCGCCGCGCGGACCGGCTCGAGGTGGTGGTTCCGGCGCTGACCGCGAATATCGAGAAATCCGCCGAGGTGATCGACGACGGCGTGGCCTTCACCCAGACCGCCCGCGAATTCCACGATCTCGTGGTGTCCTTCACCCCGAACGCGACCGTGCGCTACGTCGTGAGCAGTCTGGTCGCCCTGTGGTCGGCGCAGGAGGAGGCCTGGGCCGAGGCACTGACCGGGCGGGGCGAATACCCCTCGCCGGACCGGGCCCGGGCCGCGGTGCGCACCCACCAGAAGATCGTCGACGATATCGCGGCCGGGCAGGCGTCGGCGGCCGAGCACATGGCCTGCGCGCATCTGGCCGCCACCCAGGCACTGCTGCTGGAACGGTTCGACGACGGCATCGTCAACGCGTCGTCGACACTGGCCCAGCAGGCCATCCGGTCCGGTGCGGGCCGGCGCTGACTACAGCCTCGCCGCGCCGGGGATCTCGGGCCCCGGCCCGGTATCGAAGGCGCGGATCATGGCGTCCTGGGTGAACGACGCGATCAACACTCCGGCGCGGGTGCTGATCTGACCCCGGATATGGGCCATACCCGCCCCGACGAAGGTCGCTTCGTGGTGGTAGCGCAACCAGCCGTCCCACCCCACCGGATCGTGGAAGGTGATCCCGATGCCCATGGGCGCGGTCGACAGGGTGTGATGCGCCTGCGCTGTGCCCAGGCCCGGATGCGGTCGCAGCGCGGTCGAGATTCCGAGATGGCCGGTGAAATGGGCGAGCACCGCGCGCTGGAGATCGTCGGCGGCGGGCACCTCGTCGTAGCGCAGCCACGCGTCGACCACCGGCGGTCCCACCTCGTCCGGATCGTTGATATCGGCACAGTCGACAATGCGTACTTCGCGGCCCGGCAGCGCCGGACTCGCGTCCGGACCGGCGGTCTCGGGACCGGCGACCGGCGGTCCCGCGGGAGTGTCGCGGCGCACCAGGTCCGGCTGTGGGGCGTCCAGCAGGAGAGTGCAGCTGGTCCGGACCTTCTCCCCCTGCCGGACGCCGACTGTGACGGCGGCGAAACTCCGTCCGGCCCGGATCGGGGTGACGGTGAATTCCAGCGGCACCTCGGGGTCGGCCGCGGAGGTGAACAACGCGTGCGCGGTACGCACCGTCCGGCCGGGCAGGGCCCTGGTCGCGGCGACAATGCTCTGCCCGAGTAGCGGATGGGGCCGCGGATAGGTCCAGGCGATCCAGGGCCGATCGCCGCCGGGCAGAGTCCAGTACGACGCTTCACCTTTGAAAGGGCATACGGTGTGCAGCGCGACGGGTTCCAGCAGGGTGGTGTCCACCGCCTCGGGCGGGAAGTACACGACCAGACCGTGGTCCTGTTCGTCCACCAGCAGACAGGCGTCACTGGACGCCAGCTGTCGCGGGCCGACGGTCGCGGTGAAGGAGTTCGTGCGGGCCAGCAGGTCCACCCGGTAGTCGGGACGCTGCCGGTAGCCGGACAGTACTTCGCTCATTGCTGCTCCGAATCCTCGCTGCTCCGAATATTCGCTGTCGCGGGCCGCGACCGGGTCCGCACCGCGGCGCGGACCTCGGTGCGCCGATACTCATCGTGGCACCGGCAGATACGGCGCGCGGTCCGGCTCGGGGGACCCGGCAGGAACGCGGTGCCATGGCCGGCATCGCGTAGGTGACCGCGAGCTACACCTCGGCCGCGTCGGGCGCGTACCCGAGAATCCCTTTGACCTCGAGGTACTCCTCGAAACCGGCGGCACCCCATTCCCGCCCGTTACCGCTCCTCTGGTAACCGCCGAAGGGCGCCGCGAAATCGAATCCACCGTTGATACCGATCGAACCCGCCCGGAGCCGGCGGGCCACGGCGCGGGCCTGTGCCAGATCGCGTCCCGCGACGAATCCGGCCAGGCCGTATTCGGTGTCGTTGGCGATGGCGACGGCGTCGTCGATATCGCGGTAGCCGATGATCACCAGAACCGGTCCGAAGATCTCCTCGCGGGCGATGGTCCTATCGTTGGTGACATCGGCGAATACCGTGGGCCGCACGTAGAAGCCCTTGTCGAGACCGTCGGGCCGGCCGGGACCGCCGGCGACGACGGTGGCGCCCTCGTCCTTCGTCTCCAGGTCGACGGCGACCAGGTTCTTGGCCCCGGAGTCCACGACCAGCAGTTCGGAACCGCGGATCAGCAGGCCCTGTGGGGTGTGCAGACCGTCGACGACGGTGTCCACGCCGGACGCGGTGACGGCGACCACGCGACCGGCGCCGGACTCGGAGACCCGACACCTACCGTCACCGGTGAACACGACTCCGAGCGGTCTGTCGAGACCGGACGCGAGCACCTCGACCCCGCCGCCGCGGACGCCGATCACCCGGCCGGTGCCGAACTCCGCGGTCACGATGAGCCCGCCGGGCGCTACCGCGATGCCGTACAGCTGGTCGAACGGCGTCTCACCACCCGCCAGGATCTCGCTCTCCGCGGAATCCGGTCGCCAGCGGGTGGTCTGCCCACCGGAGGTGGCGACGACGAATTCGCCCGGCCCGGTGGCGGTCACCCCGCGCACGAATCCCGGATAGCCCGGATGGAACAGCATGCCGACGGTTTCGAGCCCGCCGTCGCGGGCCGCGTAGAAGTAGGTGCCGTCGGCGACGAACAGGGTGCCGTCCGGGCCCACGGTCAGGTCCAGCGGCCAGTTCAGCCCCCCGGGCAGCGTCGTGCGGGTCTCGCCACCGGGCAGGATCTCGGTGATCTCGCCGGTGAAGTTGGAGACGAACAGGCGGCCGTTCACCAGCGTGCAGTTGTCCAGCCCGGGATTCAGCTGGGCGAGCAGGGTCTTCTCACCGTTGCGCGGGTCGATCCGCAGCACCTGGCCCGAGGCGACCTGGGTGGAGACCGTGAAACCGTCCGCGTCGAACTTCACCGAATCGGGCACCCCGAGATCTCCCGCGCCCCGCTCCGGCTCACCGCCGTCGGGGTGGATACGCCAGATCTCGTTGGTGCCCATCACCGGGTAGTAGAGGAGCCCGTCGGGCCCGACCTCCATCGCGGTGGGCTGTTCGATGTTCTCCAGCAGGATGCGGGGGGGTGTCCCTATGGTGTTCGTCAAGCCGCTGAGGTTGCTGGTGACCGGTAGGGCTGTTTGTTGCCGAGCATGGCGTAGAGGACGTCGCAGCGCCGCCGGGCCAGGCAGATGAGGGCGGCGTTGTGTTTCTTGCCCTCGGCTCTCTT
>NZ_JBEXLL010000063.1:0-43922 GCF_040609955.1 Nocardia sp. NPDC004568 | reverse complement strand
CACTCCTGAAGCGTTCCGGCAGCAATGGACACCGACCGAGTTCAACCAACCGCAACTCGCATGATCGGTGGATCCGCCACCGGGGCCCAGTCAGCCCCTGCCCACTCCGGAGATGATGTGCAGCGCGCGAGCCGGGGTCATGCCCGCGGGGCCCTTCTGGGCTTCCTCGGACGCGTCGGTACCCGGGACGAACTTCATCGCGATCCAGAGCCGTCCGTCCTCTTCGCCGCGGTTGTAGACCGGGACGATATTGGGGTGGTCGAGTCCTGCCGCAAGATCACCCTCACGCTCGAACCGAGCCCGGAATTCGGGATCACCGGACAGGTCTTCGTCGAGGATCTTGATCGCGTCCTGGCGGGGCAGGCTGGGATGCTGCCCCAGGTAGACCGCACCCATACCGCCGCTGCCGAGCAGCCGAGTCAGTCGATAGCCGCCGACTACGGCACCGGGCGGCAACACCATTCGTTCCTCCTCGTCCCTACGACCGCCCACCGGGCGTGCTGTCGTCGTCTCGGTTCACGAGCGCAGTGTGTCCCGCCCGGCGTGGTGTCGGCAGCGGCGCGGCGCCGGGTCATCCGGGTATCCCGCTGTTGGCGAGTACGGCGTACTGGGCGGCCGTGGCCTGGTACAACTCCGGTGCCGGCAGATCGCCGAGTCCGTAGGAACCGACCACGGCCACATAGCGCTCGTACACGGTGACGCAGAAGAACCGGTCGGACATGATCGCGGTGGTGGACCGTTGGACGCACCGGGCGTCGACGAGGCCCGACGGCCCCGGGATCTCCTCGTCGTATTCGGCCGGCCGGGACAGTGTCGACTGCAACGTGAAGGCCTGTTCGGCAGACGCTGTGCGATAGACGGTGGCGTCGTTGCGCGCGACCAGGTCCACTCCGTATCTCGCGTAGCCGGGTAGCTGATCGGCGTCGTTCTCGAAGTGGATATGGGCCGCGGGGGAGTAGGCGCCGGCCAGTTCGTTGTACGCCGCGCTGCCCGCGTACTCCGGCGCCAGCGCGGTGCTCATGATTCCCTCCGGGTCGACGGGAAGGTCGAGGATATCGTCCGGCGGCGTGGGCGTCAGCTCCCGCATTGCCGCGAATTGCAGGTCGAGCAGTCGTTTCAACTGATCGGCCATCCGGTCTGCTCGATCGGCGGGGGCGGAGATCGAGCCGGCCACGACGTAGGGGCCCGAGGCGGCGAAGACCTGCGCGCGATCGCGGGTCGGGACGCGGCCGGCGTGGGCCTGCTCGTGCCCCGGTATCGGGAGCTTCTCGCGACCAGGGGTGCGCTTGTCCATGGCCGCGCCGAACTCGGCGGCGGCCACTCGGGCGTACTCGTCGTTGCCGAATCTCAGCAGTGCGACGGTACCCTCCTGAGGCGTGCGCGGGTTGTTGTTGCCGCGCGCGGTCACGACCCCCGCGACCAGGTAGTTCTTCTCAGAGATCGGCGTGAATTCCTCCGGCAGCAGGGAGGGCGTGGTGCCGGGGAGGGCCAGCTGGGTCTCGTTCAGGTAGCGGAGTTCGGGGTCCACGTCGTGCGGTGAGATCAGGAAACCGAGCATCCGCCGCGCCTCGAGCGAGTACACATCCGCGTCCGTGGAGATATCCATTTCGAAAGCCACCGGTTCGGTGGGGAACAGCCCGACATCGAGCTTTCCCAGGTCCACAGGGGTGGCACCGGGGGCTGCCCGGCCGGTGATCGTGCCCCCGCAGGCGGTGCTCGCCACCGCCGCGGCCAGCGTGACCAGCGCGAGCAGTATTCGCTTACCGGGCCCGGTAGATCTGTGAGTGTCCGACAACCGCAACTCTTCCCCCTATCCACGCAGGAGCAGGGCGTACTGCGCCGAGGTCTTCTGATGAAGATCTTGGATCTGGCCGCCCTCCACCTGCGCGAAGTATCTTCCCGTCTGGAGTACGCAGAACGCCGAGGGATTCAGGTGCGCGGCCACCTCTCTGCTGAAGCACGCGACCTGTCCGTCGATTCCCTCGGGCGCCTCGATCATCCGGCTGCCCGCCGCATCGTGGGTATCGGGCCGGAAGTGGTCCCACAGCGTGCGAGCTCCCTGCGCCGTCTCGCTGCGCATGACCACCGATTCGCCCAGCGCGATGCCGGTGACCCGGCCGGAATCCAGGAACTGCAGATCTCTGATGCCGCTCAGGGCGTACACCGCACCGCGGCCGCGGAATGCGTCCGGCGGGCCGTACATCGCGACCATCCGCGGGCTCTTCGGCAGGGCGAGGGCCAGCACGCCGTCCGGGTCGAGGTCGATGTCGTCCAGCTGTTCCGCCGGGGTGGGCTCGAATTCGTCGAGCAAGGGAAGCTGAACGTCGAGTGCGGATTCGGTGCGCTGCGCCATTGCCGGTAGGTCGGCCTTTTCGGACCGGTCGTCGTACTTGACGAAGACGACATAGCGGTCGTGAGCGGTCCAGCTTCCCAATGAGGCGTGACCCGGTCGCCAGTGTGCCTTCGACTGCGGGTATTTCGGCAGCTGTACCGGTCGATTGTCGGAATTGAAGGTGAAATCGTCGTGTTCCAGCCCGCCGGCGACGGAGCCGGCGGTGGCGGCGTCGGGGAACATCAGAACGGCGATACTGAGCTGTTGTGCGGTGCCCGGGTCTCCGTCGGTCGACCAGGTATGGACCCAGCCCGTGATCAGATCCGCGGCGACTTCGTCGAAGGTGTCGTTGATGACCAGGGACTGCATATCGCGGCGATCCAGTACAACAGGTCCGCCCGTGCCCGCGACCCGGTTCACATAGCTCGGATCTATTTCGAACGGGAGAGCCACGAAATCGCCCAGTCGCTGACCTTCCCGGTATCGAGCGGCCTCGTCATCGTCCGCTGTGCCGAACGCGACGGGTTCGGTCGGATAGTTCCCCACGTCGAGTCCCGACAGATCCGGTGCGGCACGGATCGCTTCACCGGCTACCACCGCACCGCAGCTCGCGAGGGTCGGGAGCAGCAGCCCGGCCGCGAGCGCGGTGCAGATTCCGCGCAGCACAGCCCCTCCCGGTCGGTGCATTGCGGCCCCCTCACGAATCGCGATCCTGCGGAATCGTACTGCACGGTGTGGCGGCTCAACGGGTTACGTGTGAGCGATCGAGCCGGACAGTGGCGGGACGAGGGCAGTTGCCGGGACCGCCCGGTATCGAGACATCCGGGCGACCGTTGCCACGGCCACTGTGATCTGTGCTGTCGGATCCTTCACCCGGGGTTCCCCGGACCTGCCCGTCTGGATGATGGATGGTGTGTGTTTCCGCAGGTTCGGCCTCGTCGCCGCTTCGTTGGTTGCCCTGGTGCTGACCGGGTGCGGGGCCGGCGAGGATCTGGTGCCCATTCCCGAGGGGATTCCGCCCGGACCCGGGGCGCCCGTGCCCGTCATCGATATCGACGCTCCCGGACGGGCCGCCGCACAACTGAAACCGTGGGCGGCCGAGCACGCCGGTGCGCTGGATATGCCGGTGGCCGCGCTCGAGGCGTACGGGTACGCGGCGGCGGTGATGGCGCGGGCGCGGCCGAATTGCGGGATCGGCTGGACGACGCTGGCGGGGATCGGGAGTGTGGAGAGCGATCACGGCCGGCATCGCGGGGCGGAGGTGCGCGACGACGGCCTGGTGGAGCCCTCGATCATCGGGATCCCGCTGGACGGGGCGCCGGGGGTGGCGGAGATCCGGGATACCGACGAGGGGCTGCTCGACGGGGACCGGGTGTTCGATCGGGCGGTCGGGCCGATGCAGTTCATCCCGGAGACCTGGCGCAGATGGGGAGTCGATGCCAATGGGGACGGGGTCGCCGATCCGCACAGTATCGATGACGCGGCGCTCACCGCGGCGAGGTATCTGTGCGTGAGCGGCGGAGCCCTGGGCACTGCCGAGGGGTGGAGCCGGGCGCTGTTCACCTACAACAGGTCGGAGAGCTATATGACAGTGGTTCGCGATCGGGCCGCGGCCTACAGCGTCGGCCGGCGCGTCTGAAGTGGCGCGGGAACTGCCGCGGGTGCTGCGGGGCGGCGGATGGACTGGCCGCAACCGGGCCTATTAGGCTCGCAATCGCACGGCTCGTCCCGATAACTACCGTGCCACCAGCCGAAGGAGTGTTGTTTCGTGGCCATCATCGAACAGGTCGGAGCTCGCGAGATCCTGGATTCGCGCGGTAACCCCACCGTCGAGGTCGAGATCGCCCTCGACGACGGCACCCTGACCCGCGCCGCGGTGCCCTCCGGTGCCTCCACCGGCGAGCACGAGGCCGTGGAACTCCGCGACGGCGGGGACCGCTACAACGGCAAGGGCGTGCAGAAAGCCGTCGAGGGGGTGCTCGACGAGATCGCTCCGGCCGTGATCGGCCTGGACGCCGTCGAACAGCGCACCGTCGACCAGGCGCTGCTCGATCTCGACGGGACCCCGGACAAATCGCGCCTCGGCGCCAACGCGCTGCTGGGTGTCTCCCTGGCGGTGGCGCGGGCGGCCGCGGAGTCCTCGGGTCTGGAACTGTTCCGCTATCTCGGGGGACCGAACGCCCATGTGCTGCCGGTGCCGATGATGAACATCCTCAACGGCGGCGCGCACGCCGATACCGGGGTGGATGTGCAGGAGTTCATGGTGGCGCCGATCGGCGCGCCGACGTTCAAGGAATCGCTGCGCTGGGGCGCGGAGGTCTACCACGCGCTCAAGGCGGTGCTGAAGGAGAAGGGCCTGGCCACCGGGCTGGGTGACGAGGGTGGTTTCGCGCCCGATGTCGCCGGCACCAAGGAGGCGCTGGATCTCATCAGCGTCGCGATCGGTAAGACCGGCCTGAAGCTGGGCCGGGATGTGGCGCTGGCGCTGGACGTCGCGGCGACCGAGTTCTACCGGGACGGGGCCTACCAGTTCGAGGGTTCGGCACGCTCGGCCTCCGAGATGGCGAAGTTCTACACCGAATTGCGGGCCGCCTACCCGCTGGTGTCGATCGAGGATCCGCTGTCGGAGGACGACTGGGACGGCTGGGTCGCGCTCACCGACGAGATCGGCGACAAGGTGCAGCTGGTCGGCGACGACCTGTTCGTCACCAACCCCGAGCGTCTCGAGGACGGTATCGCCAAGGGCGCGGCCAACGCGCTGCTGGTGAAGGTGAACCAGATCGGCACCCTCACCGAGACCCTGGACGCCGTCGAACTGGCGCACCGCAACGGGTACAAGACGATGATGTCGCACCGGTCCGGTGAAACCGAGGACACCACCATCGCCGACCTCGCCGTCGCGGTGGGCAGCGGCCAGATCAAGACCGGCGCCCCGGCGCGCAGCGAGCGGGTGGCCAAGTACAACCAGCTGCTGCGGATCGAGGACGCGCTCGGCGATTCGGCTCGCTACGCCGGTGACGTGGCGTTCCCGCGCTTCACCTTCGAGGACTGAGGTAGATGTCGGAGCGGCGTGCGCGCGGTACCAGTCCCGCGGGACGGGGCGACCGCCGCACGTCGCGCGCGCCGTCGCGCCGCCCCGCCGCCGAAGTGCACGGCGGGGCGGAACGGGTGCGGCGCACCACCCGCCGGACCAGAGCCGGCGCGGACGGCGCGCGGGACTGGTCGGAGCGGACCATCCTGGGGTTGTCCGCCGGTAAGGCGATCATTCTGGCGATGGTGGTGTGCGCGCTGGCGATGACACTGGCCGTCCCCATGCGCACCTATTTCACCCAGCGCGCCGAGGCCGATCAGCTGGCCGCCGAACGCCGGACGCTCGAGGCCGATATCGACCGGCTGAAGGACCGCCGCGCCCAGCAGGAGGACCCGGCCTATATCCGCTCCGAGGCGCGCGACCGGTTACGCCTGGTGATGCCGGGCGAAACCCCTTATATCGTGCAGGTTCCGGGGATCGAAGTGCCGGCGATCCCGGATCCGCAGGCCCCCCGGCACGAACCGGATCCGTGGTACACGGATCTGTGGCGGAGCATTTCCGAGCCGCCCCCCGAAACCGAAACACCCGCGCCGCAGCCGGAAGGACCCAGGTGAGTACACCCGACGACCGAGATCTGCAGATCGTCGCCGAACAGTTGGGCCGCGCGCCGCGCGGGGTGCTCGCCATCGCCTACCGGACGCCCGACGGCCTGCCCGCGGTGGTCAAGACGGCGCCGAAGCTGCCCGACGGCACCCCGTTCCCGACTCTCTACTACCTCACCGACCCGCGGCTGACGGCGGAGGCCAGCCGGCTGGAGTCCGCGGGTGTGATGAAGGGGATGACCGATCGGCTCGGCCGCGATCCCGAACTCGCCGCCGCCTATCGCGCCGCGCACGAGAGTTATCTGGCCGAACGCGACGAGATCGAGTCGCTGGGCACCGATTTCACCGGCGGCGGCATGCCGGACCGGGTGAAATGCCTCCATGTGCTGATCGCGCACGCGCTGGCCAAGGGCCCCGGAGTCAATCCGCTCGGTGACGAGGCGGTGGCGCTGGCGGCGGCGAACGGATTGCGCGGGAGCGCGATCCCGGCGGACTGGCCGGAATACGCGGCGACCGAAGACGAATGAGGCGATACCTCCGCTTGCGCCGACCGGGTGTGCCGGCTTCGAGGGAGGGATCGTGAGGCGGTACCTCCGCCTTTGCTGCGGGTTCCGCGGACCGTATGTACAGGCTACGAAGGAGTTGCTATGACCGACCGGGTCGCTGCCGTGGACTGCGGCACCAATTCGATCCGACTGCTGATCGCCGATATCGGCGCGGATTCGACCTTGACCGATGTGCACCGGGAGATGCGGATCGTGCGTCTCGGGAAAGGGGTCGACGCGACGGGGCAACTGAACCCGGAGGCGATCGAACGTACCCGCGTGGCACTGGCCGACTACGTGTCGCTCATGCTCGAGCACGGGGTGAGCCGGGTCCGCATGGTCGCCACCTCCGCCACCCGCGACGCGTCGAACCGGGAGGATTTCTTCGCGATGACCCGGGCCGAGCTCGGCCGGGTGGTGCCGGGCGCGAGCGCCGAGGTGATCACCGGCGACGAGGAGGCGCGGTTGTCGTTCAGCGGGGCGGTCGGGGAGCTGGCGGCGGCGGACGGGCCCTTCGTCGTGGTCGATCTGGGCGGCGGGTCCACCGAACTCGTGGTCGGAGACGGTGACGGGGTGCAGGCGGCGTTCTCCGCCGATATCGGCTGTGTACGGGTCACCGAGCGGTGCCTGCGCGGGAATCCGCCGGAGGCCGGCGAGGTGGCCGCGGCCCGGGAGTTCGCGACCGAACGGCTGACCGAGGCGTTCACCCACGTCCCGGTGGACGGCGCGCACACTTGGGTGGGGGTGGCCGGCACCATGACCACACTCGCGGCCGTCGCGTTGGACCTGCCCGAATACGATTCGACGAGAACGCATCTGGCGCGGATCCCGCTGCCCGAGTTGAACGCGGTCTGCGATCGGCTGATCGGGATGAACCACGACGAGCGTGCCGCGCTGGGCCCCATGCATCCGGGCCGGGTCGATGTCATCGGCGGGGGCGCGGTGATCACCGAGGTGCTGGCGGCGGAGCTGAAGCGGCGGGCCGGGATCACCGAACTGGTCGTCAGTGAGCACGACATCCTGGACGGGATCGCGCTCTCGATCGCCTGACCGGGGCCCGCGCCGTTACCGGGGCGGGGCGTTCGTGAAACTGCGGTATCGGTTCGCCCGGTATCCCACGCGCCGGGCCGGGCGCGTGGGACAGTCTGAGCATGTCCGAAGTACCAGACGTCGCCGAACGCACCTTCTTCGGTCACCCGATCGGACTCGTCAACCTGTTCGGTGTCGAGCTGTGGGAGCGTTTCTCCTTCTACGGGATGCTCACCATCCTCGGTTACTACCTGTACTACTCGGCCACCGACGGTGGTCTCGGGATGGACCAGGATGTCGCCGTCGGCCTGGTCGGCGCGTACGGCGGTCTGGTCTATCTCTCCACGATCATCGGCGGCTGGGTATCGGACAGGTTGATCGGGATGGAGCGGACCGTCTTCTACGGCGGCGTCGTGGTGATGGCGGGGCATATCGCGCTGGCGCTGATCCCTGGGCTCACCGGTGTGGGCGTGGGCCTGGTGCTGGTGGCGCTGGGCAGTGGCGCGTTGAAATCGAACGCGTCCGCACTGCTGGGCACCCTGTATCCGAAGGGGGATCCGCGGGTCGACGGCGGGTTCACGCTGTTCTACCTCGGGATCAATCTCGGCGCCTTCGTCGGCCCGCTGATCACCGGGCTGCTGCAGGAGGAGTGGGGTTTCCATGCCGGCTTCGGGGCGGCCGCGGTCGGGATGGCGCTGGGACTGATCCAGTACGTGGCGTTCCGCCGTAACCTGGGCACCGCCGGTCGCCGGCCCGCCGACCCGCTGCCGCGTAGCGCTTACGGGCCGCTCGCCGCGGTGGTGCTCGCGGCGATCCTGGTGATCGTGCTGGTGCTGGTGACCGGGCTGGTCACCGTGGACAACCTGCCCGATGTCACCACCGCCCTCATCGTCGTCGCCGCCGTGGCGTATTTCGCCGTTCTGCTCACCAATCGGCGGGTGAGCACGGTGGAACGGAGCCGGGTGCGGGCCTTCGTCCCGCTGTTCCTGGCCAATGTCGTGTTCTGGGCGCTGTTCCAGCAGATCTTCACCGTGCTCGCCGTGTACTCCGACGAACGGATGAACTGGAACATCTTCGGTTGGACCGCGCCGTCGAACTGGATCGGCTCGGTGGAGCCGGTGTGGATCATCGCGCTCTCGCCACTGTTCGCCGCGCTGTGGACGACACTGGGTACCCGGGCACCGAGTACTCCGCGCAAATTCGCGCTCGGGGTGATCGGGATGGGGACGGCGTTCCTGCTGTTCGTCCCGCTCGCCGGGAGCACCGGCCGGTCGGTGCCGGCGCTGGCGGTGCTGTTCATCATGGCGGTGTTCGCCGTCTCGGAGCTGCTGATCTCCCCGATCGGTCTCGCGGTGAGCACCCAGCTCGCCCCCGAGCATTTCCGGGCGCAGATGATGGCGCTCTATTTTCTGTCGATCGCGCTGGGCACCACCTTGTCGGGTGTGCTGGCACGTTTCTACTCGCCGGACGACGAGTTCGCCTATTTCGGGATCACCGGGCTGGTGGCGATCGCGGCGGGTGTCGTGATTGCCGGACTGTCGTCGTGGATATCCCGATATATGGCGGGAGTGCACTAGCGTTCCCGGTACTCGCGCCGGAATGATCAGGAGGCCGCAGTGACGACGCCGACCAGCCGCAATTCACTGTTCCGCACCAAGAGCGTGGAGCAGTCGATCCGCGATACCGAGGAGCCCGGCACGAAGCTGCGCAAGGACCTCACCGCCTGGGACCTGGCGATCTTCGGTGTCGCTGTCGTCATCGGTGCCGGTATCTTCACGCTGACCGCCCGCACCGCGGGCAATACCGCGGGGCCCGCCGTCTCGCTGGCGTTCGTCTTCGCCGCCATCGCCTGCGGCCTCACCGCCCTGTGCTACGCGGAGTTCGCCTCCACCGTGCCGGTGGCCGGCAGCGCCTACACCTTCTCCTACGCCACTTTCGGGGAGCTCGCGGCCTGGATCATCGGCTGGGACCTGCTGCTCGAGTTCGCGCTCGCGGCGGCCGTGGTGTCCAAGGGCTGGTCGCAGTACCTGGGTCAGGTGTTCGACAAGGGCGCGGCGGTCGTGGAGATAGGCGGTGTCACCTTCGACTGGGGGGCGGTGCTGCTGATCGCGGTGCTCACCACCCTCCTCGCGATCGGCACCAAACTCTCCTCGCGGGTGTCCGCGGTCGCCGTGGCGATCAAGGTCGGAGTGATCCTGCTGGTGATCATTGTCGGGCTCACCTTCTTCGACGCCGACAACCTGAGCCCGTTCATCCCGGAGGCACAGCCCACCGAGCAGGGCCAAGGGCTGACACAGTCGCTGTTCTCCTGGGTGACCGGCGGCGGTAACAGCACCTTCGGCTGGTACGGCCTGCTGGCCGCGGCCAGCCTGGTGTTCTTCGCGTTCATCGGCTTCGACGTGGTCGCCACCGCCGCCGAGGAGACCAAGAACCCACAGCGGGATCTGCCGCGCGGCATCCTCGGCTCGCTGGTCGTGGTCACCATCCTCTACGTCGCCGTCTCGATCGTACTGACGGGCATGGTCCCCTACACCGAGCTCGCCGGGGACGACGCCACCTTGGCGACCGCGTTCGCGGTGCACGGCGCCACCTGGGCCAAGAACATCATCTCCATCGGTGCCCTGGCCGGCCTGACCACCGTGGTCATGGTGATGCTGCTCGGCCAGACCCGGGTGCTGTTCGCAATGTCGCGCGACGGCCTCACCCCGCGCTGGCTCGCCCGGACCGGTCAGCGCGGCACGCCGGTGCGGATCACCATCGTCGTCGGTGTGGTGTGCGCGATCCTGGCCGGTTTCGTGGAGTTCGGCACCCTCGAGGAAATGGTGAACATCGGCACGCTGTTCGCCTTCCTGTTGGTCTCCATCGGGGTGGTCGTCCTGCGGCGCACCCGGCCCGACCTGCCGCGCGGTTTCCGGGTGCCGCTGGTGCCGTTCCTGCCCATCCTGGCGGTCCTGTCGTGCCTGTGGTTGATGGTGAATCTTTCGGTCGAAACCTGGCTGCGTTTCGTAGTCTGGATGCTGCTCGGTTTGGTGATGTACTTCGCATACGGCCGACGGCATTCGCTGGTCGGTAGGTCCGCTTCCGAACAGGAGTGATCGCGATGGGTCTATCGTGGCGGTGGTTCCGGCGCCGGGAGATACAGCCCGTGCATCTGCCGGTCCGAGACGACGCGTCCGGCACGGACCTGGTGGTCGAATGGATCGACGCGGTGACCACCGGTCTGGCCACCGCCCCGCCGGGTCCAGCCGTCGCCGCACCCGCCCGGGTGTGCGACGGCATGTTCACCGCCGCGACCATCGTCGCGGTCCTCATCGAGAAGATCGCCGACCGCACCGAGTACCGGGTCGCCAACAACCGCTGTATGGCCTCGGCGGTGGACTTCATGAAGGTCCTCGGCGAGGACACCCTGCGCCGCTACCGTATCGACGGGGTGCAACCGGTGGGCTGGGAGAACATGGGCGCCGAGATGGACGAACTGGTGATCGCCCGCCGGCTCGGCCGGCTGGGCGAAGCCCTGCAACTGGCGTTGCTGGCGGTGACCACGGACTACGAATTATCCGATGAGGTGCGCGAGGCAGCGGAGGAGTCGGGTTTGCTGGCCGCCGATGTGCTGGTGGAGGCATGCCAGGCGATTCAGACAGATCCCACAGTGTGACTCCCACTCACGGGTATTCCGGTACGGGTGTACGAGTCGGTAGTGTGTGGTCCGCACGCCCCCATAGCCCAATTGGCAGAGGCAGCGGACTTAAAATCCGCCAAGTGTGGGTTCGAGTCCCACTGGGGGCACTGCTATGCCGCAGGTCGGACAGGGTGTTTGCGACGTACTCGACCGAGTTCAGCTCGCTTGGTGAGGTTGGATTTGGTTCCCGTCGGTTCGCGACAACACGACCCTGCCCAGGGCGATGCAACTGAGCGGCTGAATCGGAAACTAGGTTCGTTGTCGGTTGAACCTCACACCGACCGGAGCTCGGTCTCGCGGTACAGCCTGGAGACAGGCTCATCAGCGCCCGCCACCTTGAAGGTGACATGGACTCGGCCCCCGCTGGAGCTGGTCACGGTGCCCTCTACCTCGCGTCGGCCTATACGGGCACGAACATGATCGCCCGGCTTCAGAGTGCGATCCGTCTTCTTCACGGACTTGCGAGCCATCGTTGTTCACCTCCTACGCGTGCCAGCCGACAGTCGCTGAATCCTTCAAGTATGCGCCGACAACGTAGTCGAAACCAGACGCAGCGCCGTTCAGTGATGACCTCCACTTCCTGAAGGTCGCAAGGTTCAGCGGCTGCTGGAGCTTCACCTTCGCCAACTGGTCATCATTGCGATGAGCTATCGCATTACGGGCAGAGTTGAGGCTGGTCAAGGTCGTATGCCACTGCTTCTTACGAGTTGGGTACCTGACTTCCAGGTCCGCCCATAGCGGTATGTCGAGAATGTAGAAGTCGTTGCCCAGCCCGCCCGGCTGTGCATTCCCTTTATCCAGGTTTCGAGCCCGGGTCAACGCGCTCTGGAAGAGTACAACAGTTGCGTCACCCGGCGGCCCCACCTGGCTGGCTATGGCTTCTGCTGCTTCATCGTGCAAGTCGCGGCAGAACCCCTGGAACTCCGCAGCAAGGCTCACGAACAGCGCCAGGTTGAGATGTTCGGTGGCGTACTGACGGCCGCGCCGTCCGCCGGTCACTGCGGTATGAGCTGATTCGAGGCTGTCGAGCGCTTTCCAGCGGTCACTCTTCCACCGCTGCAAGGCCGAAGAACAAGGTCGTGGCACCCGAAGACCATAGCGGGGCACCCGGTGGGGTTGGAGCCCGCTGAACGAGATCATTCGCTGCGGCTGAGCGCCAACCTGCTCGGCGAGGTCGACCCGGGACATGTCGAACTCGATGCGGCGTCGGTTGACAGCGCGGTCAAGTGCTTTGGGGCCGTTGCGAGGATCTGCGTTGTCGTCATCCTGGTCCAGCCTGTTACGAGGGCCGACATGGAACCTCGGGCCACAACGCATCGCAGCGGCGCCAATGTATTCGGATTTGGACGCATGCCGTTCGAGTGCGCCGCAGCGCTCGTGCCGATCCTCATCAGTCCCTGGGCCCCGGCAGGGTGACCGCGATTACGAAGACAGCGATTCCGGCAATCGCGAGTACGACCAGCGTTGGGCTCCAGATCATGACCCATTCCCGGGCATGTCGAAGATGCCGGCTCGCGGCGGATACACGTGAGTCCCGGTGATCAGTTCGGCCACGTCGGTTATCACCCACCAGGGTGTATCGGGTTCGAGTGATCCCAGATGTGGAATCACAACCACCTCGGCGGCATGCTCCAGCGCGTGTTGCACGGCGATCAGGGCCGCCAGAACGGCGGGAGAGTCCGTCCGCACAGTGAAGACGAGCCGGAGGCCGTTCCGCTGCAATAGTGCATCCAATCCGGATGCACCATGGTCGTTGTGCAGCAGGGCAACTGTCCGCTTCATGTGTCGAGTTCCGATGGCGTGTTTGAGAACCTCCACGGTGCGCCCACCAGTCGGCGCTGGGTTTGCTGTTCCACTTCGTCCTCTCTCGGTCCAGATGCTTGGAAGTTGCGACGCCGACAAAGCCGGATATAGCGCTTCTCGACGGCTGCTGTCTGGAGCCTGATGGTCCGACCTGGAAAAAGCGGCGACGGAAAGGGCGACGATCAGGTGCCGAAACAGGGCGACATTTAGGCGTCATAACCGTTATTGTGAGCGCATGACGGGACCGAACACGGCGCTGCGGGCAGCGCGGAACGCCCGGTTGATGAGTCAGGACGATCTGGCGCGCGCATTGCGGGAAGCCGGTTGCCTCAGTGCCACAAAGCGCTTGGTGCAGCGCTGGGAGGCCGGGCACACCGTCAACCCGCGTCCCGTGCACGCCCGAGCACTGGAGAAGGTGATGGGTCTACCGATCGAAACGCTCGGCTTCGGCGCCGTGATGGCGGGGCGCGCTCTCTCGGGCGCGGAGGACGGAAGCCGCGAAGTCGAATCCTCCATCGGCCGAGTGCCCTCGGAAAGGCCGACGAGCACCGCTACTGCGCGCCCACGCCCGCCGGGCAACTACGCCGGAGTGTGGTTGTCGCGGTACGAATACTACTCGAGCGGCCGAGACGCGACATTCACCGCAGCTCACTATGCGGTCATCCTTCAGCACGACGACCGCCTTACGATTCGCAGCATTCCGGGCTCGTCACCGTCCGCACTGGAGATGGACCTGACCGTCGATGGGCATATAGCCACCGGTGTGTGGAGCGAGCGCACCGCTGCGGAGGGCTACTACCGAGGGGCGCGATACCACGGTTCCATCCAACTGCTCGTCGAGTTGACGGGTAACCGGATGGCCGGGAAGTGGGTCGGCTTCGGGAAGAACTTCGAGATCAACACCGGGCCGTGGGAACTCCTGATGCAGGAGCCCTCGACGGCCAAGGCGGCCATCGATGCATACAGCCATCCCGTTCCACTCGACGACTGAGCGGCTGATCGGGGCGTTGTCGAGGGGCGGTGGGTTCGTCGCCCGTCACAGGTGCGATGCCAATGCTTGAAAGTTCGGCGGATCAGGCTGTGTCAGTGGCCGACGAACACGACACGGATGTTATCGGTGTCGAGAGTGATGCTGGCGGTAGCGTCGAGGGCGTTCGCCAGATCAGCCAGCAGCAGAAGGCTCGGCACGATGTCGGAGCCTTCTATCCGAGAGATTCCGGTCTGCTCGAGCCCGGCGCGCTCGGCGAGGGTCTGGTGGGTCATGCCGAGTTCGGTGCGGCGTTCGTAGATGGCTTCGGCCAGTGCCATGGAAAGCCGGATCTCACGACGGACCTCGGCGATATGCGTCGGTTCGCTGTAGCCCTGTGCGAGTTCGCGTTCCTGGAGCGTCTTCCAGTGCCTGTGGTTCACTCGCACAGTTTCGCTACCACGAAGGTGTGGTGTCGAGATCGACCCGTGCCCGCAGCGGGTTGGTCACGGGGTGAGGATATCGAAGTGGGGGTCGAGTTCGTCGACCACCTCCGCCAGCGCGGCCAAGACGGATTTGTCTCCGTCGGCGCGCAGTGAGTGCTTCTCGATGACCTCGCGCGCCGTCTTCGGTTGCAGCAGTAGCGCCGCCAGGGCGGCCTTCGGGCCGGCCGGGCGGGTGCCCTTACCCGGTACGGATGAATCCGGCCGGTGTCGTGCCCGACATGCGCCTACCGATTCGGGTGGGTCGCGGAGCTCAGGCGGGGTACTTTCCCCCTATGACGGAACCGCCGCACAATTACGGGCGCCAGGACCCTCACCGCCAGGGTTACCCTCGGACGCAGGCCTACCCCCAGCAGCAGGGTTATCCCCAGCAGCAGGGTTACTCGACGGAGCCGGAGTACGGGCACCAGGTCGAATACGGGTACCAGTCGGATCAGCCCGAGCGATCGACCGAGCGGTCGAACGAACCGAAGATCAATGTCGGCCGGTTGTGGGCGGGCGGTGTCGGTACGGCCATCGTTGTCGCGCTGGTGATCGTGGTGCTGATCATGCTGGTGCGCGGCATCCTGAACATCGCGGTCCTCTCGCCGGAGGGCGCGGGGGCCTACGGCACCGTCTCGACCACCTCGTACGCCGTGGCCGGTGGGGCCGCCGCGATCGCCGCGACCGGTCTGCTGAACCTGCTGCTGGCCCTGATGCCGAGTCCGATGCAGTTCTTCTACTGGATCACCGGGCTGGTCACCGCGCTGGCGACGCTGGTGCCGTTCACCCTGGTCGCCGGGGTGGATGCCAAGATCGCCACGGCCGTGATCAATCTGATCGCGGGGTTGTGCATCATCTCGCTGCTCGGCGGGGTCGGGTCCGGGGCGATCATCCGGCGCCCGCAGTCCCAGTACTGAGTCTTCCGTCCGGTGCCGTCGCGCCGGGTCCCGGGTGTCGTGGGCGCCCGGGACCCAGGTGCGTCATACGGGCGGTCTCAGTCGGGCGCGGCGTCTTCCGGCCGGACACGGACGAGCTGTTTACCGAGGTTGGACCCGTCGAAGAGGCGTTGCAGGGCCGCCGGGGCGTTACCGAGACCGTCTACGACGTCCTCGGCCCAGACCAGCTCACCCGCCGCCACCCAGTTCGCGAGCCGGCTCAGTGCCGCCGGGAAATCGGCGTGGTGGTCGTAGAAGATGAAGCCCTCCATACGGGCGCGGCGGAAGGCCAGCTGCATATAATTCGCGGGTCCGGCACCGTAGCCGGCGGCCGTGTAGCCGGAGGAGATCGATCCGCAGAGCGCGATCCGGGCGTGCAGGGCCAGGTGGTCCAGCGCGTTCTCCAGCAGGGTGCCGCCGATATTGTCGAATACCGCGTTCAGGCCGTCGGGTGCGAAAGCGCGCAGCGCGGCGGGGACGTCGTCGGCGCGATAGTCCAGGCAGGCGTCGAAACGGGCGGTTTCGCGCACCCAGCCCACTTTCTCCGGGGTACCGGCGGTGCCGAGCACCCGCGCCCCGAGCAGCCGCGCGATCTGTCCGGCCAGCGATCCGACGCTGCCGGCCGCGCCGGTGATCAGCACCGCGTCGCTTTCCGCGACCTCCAGCACCCGGGTGATCCCGATATAGGCGGTCAACCCGCTCACGCCGAAAACGGTCAGCATATGGCGGGGGTCGATCCCCGGGGGCACCGGATTCACGCCGAACAATCCACTGGCGCGTGCCACGGTGTATTCCTGCCAGCCGAGCTCACCGTAGACCCACTGGCCCTCCGGTAGCGCCGGGTCGCGGGAGGCGACCACCCGCCCCACCCCGCTGCCGCGCATCACCTCGCCGACGCCGACCGGTGTCGTATACGTCGTCGCGGGGTTGAGCCAGGTGCGCTGGGTGGCGTCGATACCGAGCCACTCCACCCGCACGAGGGCCTCGCCGTTCTCCAATACCGGGAAGGGGCTACGCTTTTCGGCAAAAGTACCGGCAGTGATCCCGGCGGCCGGCCGTTCGCGCAGGACCATCTGACGGAAGGTGCGGTCGGTCACGGCGGACAGTGTGCCCGAGAGACGCCACCGGTGTCGCCTTCTTTTTCCGCGCCCTCGGGGCGCCGTACCGGATGCCGACGGGGCAGTCCGGCAGTATTGCATTCACGGTGATCGCAACCCGTGTCAACCGCGTGACCACGTCGTACCCTCGGATCTTCGGTCCAGGTTCGGGGAGCACACCGTCATGATCAAGTTACTGGTTTTCACCCTTGTGGGTATCGGCGCGCAGATCGTCGACGGCACGCTCGGGATGGCCTTCGGCGTCACCGCGACGACGCTGCTCGTCCTCAGCGGCACGGGTGCGGCGCATGCGAGCGCGGCGGTCCACTTCGCCGAGGTCGCCACCACCCTGGCCTCCGGGGCATCGCACTGGCGATTCGGCAATATCGACTGGAGGGTCGTATTACGGCTGGGTGTGCCCGGTGGTATCGGCGCCTTCCTGGGCGCGACGGTGCTGTCCCGGATCTCCACCGAATCCGCCGCGCCGATCACCGCCGGCATCCTCCTCGCGATCGGTGTCTTCCTGGTGATCCGGTTCTCCTCGCGTCCCCCGGTGGAGTTCGCCGCCTCGGAGAAGACAGCGCACTCCGCGAAGTTCCTGACCCCGCTCGGCCTGTTCGGCGGCTTCATCGACGCCAGCGGTGGCGGCGGCTGGGGCCCGGTCACCACCAGCACGCTGCTGACCACGGGACGGTCCGCGCCGCGCACGGTGATCGGTTCGGTGAGCGCTTCGGAGTTCATCGTCTCGGCCTCGGCCAGTGTCGGCTTCCTGCTGGGGCTGGGCTCGGATTTCTTCGACAACCTGCTGATCATCGCGGGTCTGGCGCTCGGCGGCGTGATCGCCGCACCGATCGCCGCGTGGCTGGTCAGCCGGATCACCCCGGGTGTGCTGGGCACCGGGGTCGGCGGGTTGCTGGTCCTCACCAACGCGCGCACGCTGTTCAAGCACTTCGATATCGAGGGCGCGCCGCGCACGATCGGTTATGTGTTGATCGTCGTGGTGGCGGTCGCGCTCACCGTCCACGCGTGGCGGAAGTCCCGGACCGCCCCCGCTGCCGACACCGTGGACGCTGCCGACCCCGCGGTGACAGAGCCCGCCGACACCGAAGCCGCCGGTGACGGCTCCCCGGACGCGACGCAGGTGCCGGTCAGGTAGCTGCCGGTCGCCCGGCTCGCCCGCGGGGCGGTAGGACCGGAGGGTGAGGGACAGCGCCCGGCTGCCCGGACAACATGTCCGGGCGGCCGGGCGCCTTCTCTGTCTGCGCGATCGGCGGGTCCGAACGACGGGGACACCGCAGCTACCCGTCCCTGACCGGCCCCGCCCAGAAGCAACCGACACCGTCGCAGGCATCGACGGACCGGTCCGATGTCGGGGCTCAGTCGCGGTTCTCGAGATCGGCGGCCGGGGAGGTCGGTCGTTCCATCGCGCGCGCAGCGCCGAGCCCGTCCATGTAGTCGCGGACATGCACGATCCGGCCGTTCCGGACTCGGATCACGAGTAGACCGGGAATGGCGAAGGACCCGCCGGTGGTGGTCACGGTTCCGGAGACGACCTGCTCGACGACGATCACCTCTCGGTCGGTGCTCTCGTGGATTACGGCTTCGCGGATCTCCCGGGGTTGCGCCGGACTCGCGTCCCAGGCCGCTCGATAGCCGGCGCGGACCTCTTCGCGTCCCTGGTAGCGCTCAGGCATGCCGGGGAAGGAGAAGGGAAACTCGTGGACGGCGTCGACCGCGTACAGGTCGGCCAGGTCGTCCGCGGACTTGTCGAGCATCGCCCGCTGGTAACGGGCCAAGATCTCACGCGGACCGAGATCGGCCGAGGTGGTGTCGGGCATGGCGGTGGAGCTCCGTTCGGGTGGACATGTAGACGAAATTCATTCGAGCGCCGACTCGAACTCACGAGACTTTACGCGGGCGGGTCGACCAGGGCCTCCGAGATCAGGTGGTGAAAGTCGTGTTCGGCTACTACTCCGACCTGCCTCGGCCGTTTTCCCGCGAGTGCCTGTGACGATCTGTGCCTGCCCGGCAAATCGGCGTGAGAGCGCGGCCCGCGACCGGGATTCGTATTTTCGTCACAGCCGGGTAGTACCGCACCGATAGGGCTGGACAACGGTCGGTGGACGGAAACGTCGGTAGGCCACCGTGTTTCGGTCATCGTGTCCGCGTCGCTGGAGGAGGACTGAGATGTATTGGGGCATACCGGGCCGGATCGGCGAGAGCTCCGACTACGGTGGTGAAGCCCCGGTCGTGGCTGTCGATGGGGTGGTGCCATGGTGAGCGATCCTCTGGCGGCCACACCTTTTCGTGCCGATCTGGGCGAAGCCCTGGCGGTTGCGGCGCTGGCGCTGGCCCGGCGATTCGCGGCCGGCGCGACGCTGTGGTGTGTGGCGCCCTCCTGGGAACCACACGCCCAGCACATCGCCGTCGAATTCGTGCATCCGGCGGCCACCGGAGGGCGTACCCTGTCCGCTGCCGCTCTGACGGGGCCGAATCTCGTGGATACCGCTCGGGTCTCGGCCCGGCCCGGCGATATGGTGCTCGCGGTCGCCGCCGCGCATGAGCCGCAGGTACGGTCGCTGCTGGTGCGTAGCCCGGCCTGGGGCGTGCACACCATCTGGATCGGGTCGGGCCCGCGGCCGGCCACCGGGCTCGCCGACCATCTGCTGTGGCTGGACGGCCCGGATTCCCGGTTGTCGGTAGCGGGCGATCTGGTACTGCTCTACCACCTGCTGTGGGAGCTCACCCAGCGATGTTTCGGGTATCCCGGCCTGGTCGCGCCGGAGCGGGGGCCGCGGCGCCGAGAGCTCGGTGGGGAAGAGGGCAGGCTCGGCGAGGTGGTGACTCCGCTCGGTGACGGGACGGCGCGTATCCGCACGCCGCTGGGCACCGAGACCGTCACGACGACCTTCGTCGAACCGGTACGGCCGGGGGATCTGGTGCTGGTGCACGCCGGTATAGCGGTGAGCACGGCCGGAGTGGAGGAGGAGCGATGACGTCGGACGAGGCGGGTGTGCTGCTCGGCGAACTGGCCGCGTGCGCGCGGGCTCGGGCCGCGGAGAGCATCGAGGTGCGGACGCGGGCCCTCGCGGCGAACGCGGAACCGGTGGCCGGGGCCGCCCGGGAGATGGCGCGTCGCTTCACCGGCGGCGGCCGGCTCTTCACCTTCGGCAACGGCGGCAGCGCCACGGATGCCGCCACCCTCGCGACCCTGTTCGCCCGGCCGCCGGACGGTACCGCGCTGCCGGCGTGGTCGCTGTCGGCCGACGAGGCGGTACTCACCGCCGTCGGCGACGACTGCGGCTTCGAATCGGTGTTCGCGCGCCAGCTGGCCGCGCGCGGACAGTCCGGCGATATCGCGGTGGCCATGTCGACCAGCGGCGACTCGCCGGATCTGCTGGCGGGGCTGGCGGAGGCCCGGGAACGCGGGATGTACACGGTCGGTTTCGCCGGCTGCGACGGCGGCGCGTTCGTCCACGGTGACACGGTGGACCGCTGCCTGGTGGTCGATTCGCGGTGTCCGCACCGCATCCACGAGACGCAGGCCCTGCTGGGGTACGCGCTGTGGCTATCGGTTCATCAGCACGGCGTCCTCGGCGGCTGAATCGGCGCGGGCGGTGCGGCGCCCGGGAGCCCACGCGCCCAGCACGAACGCCATCACCACGGTGAGGATGCCCAGGGCGAGGGCCGCCCGCGCGGCGCCGTGCACGAAGGCTTCCTCGGCGAACGCCGCCAGCGGGGCGGCCGCCGGACCCCCTCGCTCGGCGACCTCCAGTGCGGCGGCGAGCGAATCACCGACCGGGCCGCGGGCCGCTTCGGGTAGCCGGGGCAGTGCCGGGGCGATCCGGTCGGCATAACCGACGGCGAGGATGCTGCCGGAGATCGCGATACCGATGGCCGCCCCGACCTCCCGGGAGGCGTCGTTCACCGCGGACGCCACCCCGTGCTTCTCCGGGGGTGTGCCATTGATGATCGCGGCGGTCGCCGGGGCGGTGCACAGACCCAGGCCGGTGCTCAGGATGAGCAGCGGCCAGAGCACATCGAGGTAGGTGCTGTCCACCGCGATCCGGGATACCAGGATGAGCGCACCGCCTACACACAGCAGACCGATGAAAGTCGGCAGGCGCAGGCCGAACCGTTCGGCCAGCCGCGGGGCGACGACCGAGACAGCGATCAGGGGCGCGATCATCGGTGCCATCGCCAGCGCGGATACCAGCGGTGAGTACCCGAAGATCAGTTGCATGTACTGGACGAAGAGCAGGAAGTAGCCGAAGGCCACCAGGAACTGCACGCCGACGCTCACCGCGCCGCTGCCGAAGCCGCGGTCGGCGAACAGCCGCACATCCAGGAGGGGATGAGGCACCCGCAACTCGACCGTCGCGAATCCGACGCCGGCGAGGGCCCCGACCCCGAACAAGCCCAGGACCAGTGGATCGGTCCAGCCGCGCACCGGCGCTTCGATGGCGCCGATCACGACGGCGCCCACGGCGACCGACGCGGTGATACCGCCCCAGAAGTCCAGCGGGGGCCGGGTGTCGTCCACGGATTCGGGGACCGTGCAGCCGGCGATAGCCAGGACGACGCCGGCGACCGTCATCGCGAGGAAGATGGCCTGCCAGGTCCAGATCTGCAGCAGCAGGCCGGAGCCGAGGATGCCCAGGACCGCCCCACCGGAGACGACGCCCGCCCACAACCCGACGGCCACCCCGCGCCGTTCGGGCGGGAACCCGCCGGTGAGCAGGGAAAGAGTGGACGGCATCACCAGCGCCGCGCCCACCCCCGCCACGGCGCGCGAAGCGATGATCCAGTGCGGCTCGTCCAGTGCCAGCGGTACCGCGGAGGCGATCGCGAACACCATCAGGCCGAGCACCATCATGATGCGGCGGCCGAACCGGTCGCCCAGGGCGCCGGAGAACAGGACCAGACAGGCCAGCGCGAGGGTGTAGCCGTCGACGACCCAGGTGAGCTGCTGCTGGGTGGCGCCCGTATCGGCGGCGATCTCGGGGAGCGCGGTGTAGAGGGCGGCCATGGCGGCGATGACCAGCGCGACGGCCATCGACGACAGGGTGAGCAACCAGATGTGCGCCCGGGACAGGCGCGCGTTCACCGATGTCATGGCCACCTCCCGGCAGATGGGGAACAAGCGGTTGTTCCCTTGATCAGAGCACAATGCCCGGGGGTGACCCCCGGTGATCTCCGTCACTGCCCCGCATGGGCGGTCGACCGCCTGGTCACCGGTGGTGGGTGGTGGGCGCGCGACGCGCGCCGACCGGAATGCCGACCGACCGCGCCCGGGTCGTCCGACGGCCGTCGCCGCCTG
Source organism: Nocardia sp. NPDC004568 (assembly GCF_040609955.1). Taxonomy (NCBI): domain Bacteria; kingdom Bacillati; phylum Actinomycetota; class Actinomycetes; order Mycobacteriales; family Nocardiaceae; genus Nocardia; species Nocardia sp. NPDC004568. The sequence continues at coordinate 22,097 of NZ_JBEXLL010000063.1, read as the reverse complement.
GTCGGCATGGCTACCCTGGGGCGTGTGAAGGCAGATACCGCGCTCCTGGTCCCGGTCGCCGCCGAACTGGACGACATCACCGCTGTCGGTCCGGAGGAGGATGCCGGACCCGGCGGGCCGAGCCGGGCGGAGCTCGAATCGATCTGGGATTCGGTACAGGCGTGGTACCGGCTGGGCGCGACTCCCGCGATCCAGATCTGCCTGCGCCGCAATGGGCGGATCGTGTTGAACCGGGCGATCGGCCACAGCCGGGGCAACGCGCCCGGCGACGGCCCGGAGGCCGAGCGGGTCCCGGTGACCACCGAGTCGCCGTTCTGCGGATTCTCCACCGCGAAGGGTGTTTCCGCGGCGGTGATGTTCATGCTCATCGAACAGGGCGCCTTCGCCTTCGACGATCCGGTCAGCGACTACATTCCCGAGTTCGCCGCCAACGGCAAGGCGCCGATCACCATCGGACACGTACTCACCCATACCGCGGGCGTCCCGTTCGTGACCCGTCCTTACCGTGGGCACGAAATGGTTTTCGACGAGGAGCTGTGCCTGCGCGGGCTGGTCGATCTGAAGCCGAGTTACCCGGCCGGACGCTTCCGCGTGTACCACGCCCTGACGAGCGGGCTCATCCAGCGGCTACTGGTGCAGCGGGCCACCGGTAAGCGGCTCAAGGAACATCTCGCCGAACAGGTGCTGGAACCGCTGGGCTTCCGGTGGACCGATCTGGGTGTCCGGCCCGAGGACGTGGACGCGGTGCTCCCGAGCGTGAAAACCGGACCCCCGCCGTCGAAGCTGGCGTCCTTCATCGCCGGACGGGCGCTGGGCGGTGGGTTCGCCTCGGACGCGGTGAACCGGGAATCGAATCGATCCTTCCTCACCGCCGAACTGCCGTCGGGGAATCTGGTCACCACCGCCGCCGAACTGTCCAGGTTCTACGAGATCCTCGCCCGCGGTGGCGAACTCGACGGCGTCCGGATCATGCGCGCCGAGACGGTGCGCGACGCGGTGCGTCCCGCGCCCCGGGTCCCCGGAGTGGCGGGGCGGGTGAGCCGGGCCGGCTTCGAGCTGGGCGGGCACCGGTCGAAATTCGGGCACGATACGACCGAGCATTTCGGCCGCAGCGGGTTCACCACGCAATACGGCTGGGCCGATCCGGCACGCGGGCTGAGCGGAGCGATCCTGACCAACGGTAAATCCTCGGTGGACGGCGAACGGCCCTGGCAGCTGGTGGCCCAGATCTCGGGCGCATTCCGGCCCCTGGCGCGCGCGGAGCGGATCTTCGAGCTCTGAGGCCGCGCTCGCCGGCGGTCAGCGCACGAGGGAAGCGATGTGGTGGCGGACCACGCGATCGGCGGTTCCCTCGCCCGCGCCGTGCGGATAGGCGAGTTCGAAGGCGAGACCGCTGATCAGGGCGAGCAGCCGTTCGGTTTCGAGCTCGGTGTCGGCCACCCCGGCCCGGGTGAGCGCGGCGGCGACGATGGCGCGGCCGGAGGTGCCCATCGACTCGGTTTCGGCTTCCATCCCGTTCACCAGCCGGGCACTGGCGACGATCTCCGTACGCAGCAGCAGGCGCCGCCGGTCGGCGGGGTCGAGTAGTAGCGCGCGGGTGACCGCCTCCAGGTAGGCCCGCCGGTCGGCCACCGAGTCGCTGCGTGGTCCGTTGCCGACCGCCGCGAGCCGGCGGTCTCGATCGAGTTCGAGTTCCTTGGCGGCGGCCATCAATAATCCGTACTGGTCACCGTATTTCCGGCGGAGCGTCTTCCCGTCGAGGCCGCTGTGGTCGGCCACCCGGCGCAGGGTGGTCTCGGTGATCCCGCGCGAGGTCACCAGATCCAGGACGGCGTCGAATGTGGTGATGTGCTCATCGGTCACGATCGGCGCTCCTTTCCGCGGCCGGCCGCCGGGTCCCGCTCACCAGTGCGTGCCCGGGACCCAGCGCGCCGCGCGCCGCAGCGCGGTTCCGGTACCGCGGGCCACCCGCGCGCCGGCCCGGGGGAGTGGAGCGCGTCTCGACCGTCGCCGCGGTCCGGGGTGCTCGCCGCCGATGCGGTGCACAACGGCCGTGTTCTCCTCGGAGGTCTGCGCGTCGAGTGCGGTGACCGGGGTGGATTCGGTCTGTTCGCCGCGGGCGGCGGGGGAGTCCGGGATCATCCGGTAGTAGCGGTGCAGGACGAAGTCCCGCAGGCGCGGGGCGAACATCGCACCGTACTCGCCGAGGGTGCCGATCGGTACGTCGATGCGGCGGGGGCGCTGGGTGAGCGCGCGCACGATCGTCGCGGCCGCCCATTCCGGCGATTCGGCCCGGCCACCCTGGTCGCCGGACGGGGCGATCATGGGGGTCCGGACCAGCGGCAGGTGGATGGTGGTGAAGGTGACCCCATCGGCCATGGTCTCCACCGCCGCGACCTCGGTGAACTTGTCCAGCGCGGCCTTGCTCGCCAGATAGGCGGAGTACCGCGGGGTGGCCACTTGCACGCCCGCGCTGCTGATGTTGACGATATGGCCGAATTTGCGTTCGCGCATCTGCGGTAGCAACGCCAGGGTGAGCCGCAGCGCGCCGAAGTAGTTGACCGCCATGGTGCGTTCGTAATCGTGCAGCCGGTCGGTGGAGCGGTGGATGGCCCGGCGGATGGAACGTCCGGCATTGTTCACCAGCATGTCCACCCGGCCGTGCTCGCCGAGCAGCTTGTCCAGGGTGACCTCCACCGAGGCGGAGTCGGTGATATCGCAGGGGTAGCCGTAGGCGCGGCCGCCCGCGGCCCGGATCTCCGCCACCGCGGCGGCGAGTTCGTCTTCGCGGCGGGCGAGCAGGAACACCACGGCGCCCTTCCGCGCGACGGCCAGCGCCGCGGCCCGTCCGATGCCCGACGAGGCGCCGGTGATGAGGACATGCCGTCCGGCGAGTTCGTGTTCGGCCTGGTCGGTCCCGGAATCGCTCATGAACAGCCCCTTTTGCGCAGGTCTTTCCCGGCCGAACTTACTCCAAAGTAAGAAAGTGTGCCAGGGTGGGTCCGGTGTTCGAAAACAGGTTCGATTTCGACTCTCGATATTCGAACATATGTGCGATACTCGATCTCATGACGGACGATCGGATGGCGGATATCTATGCCGCGGTGCGGCTCGGCGGGGCGGATCGGGAGGCGGCGCGTCACGCGCTGCAACTGCTGTGGGATCAGCTCGGGCCGGCCGGCGAGCCGCTGTACCGGAGCGTGGTGGCCCATCATCTGGCGGATGTCCAGGAGACCGCTGAAGGCGCGTTGTTCTGGGACACCCGGGCGCTCGACTCGGCCTTCGTGCCCGGCGTGCCGCTGGGCGAAGGACTCCTGGGATTTCTCCCGTCGTTGTATCTGAGCCTGGCCGACAGCCACCGGCTGGTCGGCGATTTCGAGGAGGCCCGCATGCAGCTGGCGCTGGCGCGCGGGCACGCGAACGTACTCGCCGACGATGCCTACGGCCGGGTGATCCGGGCCGGGGTCGATCATGTGGCGACACTGCTGGAGGCGCAGTCCACCGAACGGGTGGCCTGCTGACGCGATATGGGATGGAGCCACGGTCCGCCGAGCTGGGCGGAGTTGGAACGGGTGCTGTCCGGCCGGCCGAAGCCCGGACAGTTTCCCGGCGACGGCGGTGACGCCCCAGCCTGGAGCAGCAGTCGCGGTGAGTACCGGGCCGGGCCGGTGGACCCGCCCGGCCCGGTCGTGCCGTACGCGGAACTGCACGCGCATTCGGCATTCAGTTTCCTGGACGGGGCATCACAGCCGGAGGAGATGGTCGCCGAAGCCGCGCGGTTGGGGCTCTCGGCGATCGCGCTCACCGACCACAACGGCTACTACGGGGTGGTCCGGTTCGCCGAAGCCGCCGCCGAGCACGGCATCGCCGCGGTGTACGGGGCCGAACTGACTCTCGTGGAATCCGGTGCCCGGCACACCGACTCGGCGCCCCGCACGGGCGAACCCGATCCGGACGGCGAACATCTGCTGGTCCTGGCCCGTGGGCAGGAGGGTTATCGCCGGCTGTCCCGGCAACTGGCGGCCGCGCATATGGCGGCCGGGGAGAAAGGGATCTTGCGCTACGACCTCGACGCTCTCACCGCGGCGGCCGGCGGTCACTGGCAGATCCTCACCGGCTGCCGTAAAGGCAAGGTGCGGCGGGCGCTGGCCCAGGATCTGCACGCGGGGGGCCGGCCGCTGCGCGCCGAGGCGGCGCTCCGGGACCTGTGCGAACGGTTCGGCCCCGACCGGGTGACCGTGGAACTCACCCGGCACGGTCTGCCCACCGACGACGAAGGCAATACCGCGCTGGCCGCGATCGCCGAGCGCGTCGGGGTGCCCGTGATCGCGACCACCGCCGCGCATTTCGCGACCCCGGATCGCAGCCGCCGTGCCGCGGCCCTGGCCGCCATCCGGGCCCGGCGCAGCCTCGACGATCTCGCCGGCTGGCTCGCCCCCACCGGATCCGGATATCTACGGTCGGGCGCGGAGATGGCCCGGATGTTCGCCGAATACCCCTCGGCCGTAGCGAATTCGGTGGAACTGGCCCGGGAATGCGCGTTCGATCTGCGGCTGATCGCGCCCCGGTTGCCGCCCTTCGATGTGCCCGCTGGCCACGACGAGAACTCCTGGCTGCGTGAACTCACCCGGCGCGGCGCCGCCGCCCGCTACGGTCCGCCCGCCGCGAACCCGGCCGCCTATCGGCAGCTCGAACACGAACTCGCGGTCGTGGCCCGGCTCGGTTTCCCGGGGTATTTCCTGGTGGTGCACGATATCGTGCGTTTCTGCCATGAGCACGACATCCTGTGCCAGGGCCGGGGCTCTGCCGCCAATTCCGCGGTCTGCTACGCCATCGGAATCACCAATGTCGATCCCGTCGCGAACAAATTGCTGTTCGAGCGGTTCCTCTCACCGGAACGTGACGGACCTCCCGATATCGATGTCGATATCGAATCCGACCGTCGTGAGGAAGCCATCCAATACGTCTATCGCCGGTACGGCCGGGAGAACGCGGCACAGGTGGCGAATGTGATCACCTACCGCGGGAAATCCGCGGTCCGCGACGCGGCGCGCGCCCTCGGCTTCGCCCCCGGCCAGCAGGACGCCTGGAGTAAACAGGTGAGCCGGTGGACGGGTGTCGGTTCGGAAACCGGGACCGATATTCCCGAACCGGTACTGGCACTGGCCGCCGAGATCGAAGGACTGCCGCGGCATCTGGGCATCCACTCCGGCGGCATGGTGATCTGCGACCGGCCCATCGCCGACGTATGCCCGGTCGAATGGGCGCGGATGACCGACCGCAGCGTGCTGCAGTGGGACAAGGACGATTGCGCCGCGGCGGGTCTGGTGAAATTCGATCTGCTGGGCCTGGGCATGCTCTCCGCCCTGCACTACATGATCGACCTGGTGCGCGAGCACATCGGCGTCACGGTCGAACTGCACACTCTGGACCTCGCCGAACCCGGGGTGTACGAGATGCTGTCCCGAGCCGATTCGGTGGGCGTGTTCCAGGTGGAATCCCGGGCCCAGATGGCGACCCTGCCGCGCTTGAAACCGCGGGAGTTCTTCGACCTGGTGGTCGAGGTGGCGCTGATCCGGCCCGGCCCGATCCAAGGTGGTTCGGTTCACCCGTACATCCGCCGGAGAAACGGGCTGGAAGAGATCACCTTCGACCACGAGGCCCTGCGCAATTCACTCGAACGCACCCTCGGGGTGCCGCTGTTCCAGGAACAACTGATGCAGATGGCCGTGGATGTCGCGGGATTCACCGCCGCCGAAGCCGATCAGCTACGGCGGGCCATGGGATCGAAACGGTCCCCCGAGAAGATGGAACGGCTTCGGGGCCGGCTGTACCAGGGCATGCGGGATCTGCACGGCATCACCGGTGAACTCGCCGACCGCATCTACGAGAAACTCCGTGCCTTCGCGAATTTCGGTTTCCCGGAAAGCCATTCGCAGAGTTTCGCCGCGCTGGTGTTCTATTCCGCCTGGTTCAAACTGCACTATCCGGCGGCGTTCTGCGCCGGTCTGCTGCGCGCCCAGCCGATGGGTTTCTACTCGCCGCAGTCGCTGGTGGCCGACGCCCGCCGGCACGGGGTCGCCGTGCACGGCCCGGATATCAATGCCGGCGAGGCCGAGGCCACCCTGCAACAGCGCGGGACCGAGGTGCGGCTGGGCCTGGCGGCCGTACGCTCCATCGGTTCGGACCTCGCGGAGAAGATCGTGGCCGCCCGGGCCGAAGGCGGGCCCTACACGTCGTTCCTCGACCTCACCGGGCGCGTGGAGATGACCGTCCCGCAGGCGGAAGCCCTGGCCACCGCCGGTGCGCTCGGCAGTCTGGGATACACCCGGCGCGAAGCACTGTGGGCCGCCGGCGCGGCGGCCGGCGAACGGCCCGATCGCCTGCCCGGGACCGGTGCCTCCACCACCACACCCACCCTGCCCGGGATGAGCGATCTCGAACACGCCGCCGCCGACGTCTGGGCTACCGGGGTCTCACCCGGTAGCTATCCCACCCAGTTCCTCCGACCCCGGCTCGACGCGCTCGGGGTGATCCCGGCCGCCGACCTGCTCTCGGTCCCCGACGGCACCCGGGTACTGGTCGGCGGCGCGGTGACCCACCGGCAGCGTCCGGCCACCGCCGGCGGGGTCACTTTCCTGAACCTGGAAGACGAAACCGGCATGGTGAACGTGGTGTGCTCGGCCGGGCTGTGGACCCGCTACCGCCGCACCGCGCAGAGCTCCCCGGCCCTGCTGATCCGCGGCCGGATCCAGAACGCGGAAGGCGCGGTGAGCATCTACGCCGAACACCTGAGCCGCTTGGACATGCGCACAGCCTCCCGCTCCCGCGACTTCAGATAGTCCGGCGCCGCCCGGTTTCCCTAACGGCCACGACGAGACCTCGATCGCACCCGAATCGGGTACACGACCCCGAACCCGCCCATTACGCTGCCAGCATGCGCAAGCTCGGGGTGTTGTTGACGGTTGTCTGTGGGTCGCTGTTGCTGGCCGGGTGCGGGGGTGAATCCTCCTCCGGCACGGCAGACCACACGATGTCCTTCGAGGACGGGGCGCCCGCACCCGCCACGGCGCCGGGGATCCGGGTGCAGAAGGCGCCCGCCCGCGAAGAGGCTCCCTCGCCCGCCCCGGAGGCCGACCGGGCCACCGAGCGGAAAGAGGTCGTCACCGGCACGGTGGATCTCACCGCCGACGACCCGGTCGCGGCCGCGCAGACCCTCGTCGACCGGGTGACCGAACTGGACGGGCGGGTCGACCAGCGTACCGAGAACCCCGGAACCGCCGACGACGATCCGCACGCGAATCTGGTCGTCCGGATCCCGGCCACCGATACCGACGCGTTCATCGAGGGCCTGAGCGATCTCGGCGAGGTCACCCAGATCAGCACCAACCGTGACGACGTCACGCTGCAGTGGCAGGATCTCGACGCCCGGATCACCGCGCTGCGGGCTTCGGTGGACCGATTGCGCGATCTCATGGCGCGCGCCGCCAACACCGCCGACCTGATCGCCGCGGAGGAGGCGCTTGCCGACCGGCAGGCCGAACTGGACAGCCTCACCGGACAGCGGCGCTATCTCGACGATCAGATCTCGCTGTCCACCCTCACGGTCGATATCCAGAGCACTGCGGAGAAGTCGGGTGAGGACGGCCCGGCCACTTTCCGGGACGGAGTCGTGGACGGCTGGAACTCCCTGCTCGACTGGCTGAAGGGCGCGGTGGTCTTCGTCGGCCAGGTGCTGCCGTGGCTGATCTTCCTCGCCCTCCTCGGTGCGATTGTCGGCGCCCTCGTCGGGCTGGTGCGCCGGCTGGGCGGCGCACGCACTGCCGCCCCGGCGGCGGCGAATTCGACCGGACGGGTCGAGACTTCGGTGCCCGGGACCTCGCGGACCGCTGCCGGACCCGGGGACGCACCGGGCAGGACCACCAAGGAAGTGGACGAGTCCGCGAAGGGGACGGACCGGGCGGCGACCGGCCCTGGGGAGACGGGGGAGAACACGGACCGGACGGCGGTGGGTGCGGACGAGTCCGCGGGGACCGGGGACGACGCCGTCGATCCGGACGGCCCGGACACGGACCGGGCGTGACCGGTGCCCACCACGGTGCGGGCGGTGATCACACCGAACAGCCGGAAGGGCCCGCTGGTCGAAACCCTGCCCGACGGCACGCTGCACCTGTGGGTGCGGGCGCCGGCCACCGAGGGGAAAGCGAACCGGGCCGCGGCCGAACTCCTGGCCGCGCATCTCGGTGTCCCGAAGGGCGCGGTCCGGCTCTCCGGCGGGGCGACCTCCCGGCACAAACGGTTCGAGATCGCCGACTGATCTGCCGGGACCGGGGTCAGACAGCGCCGGGGAACCCGTGCTGCCGCCACGCCTCGTACACCGCGACCGCGGCCGCGTTGGCCAGATTCATCGATCGCCGGCCGGGCAGCATGGGGATGCGCACCTCGGTATCGATGTGTTCGTCGGTCAGCACCTCCGCCGGCAGCCCCGTCGGTTCCGCGCCGAACAGCAGGATGTCGCCGGGCCGGTAGGCGATATCGGTGTGCGGGGTCGTGGCCCGGGTGGTGAACGCGAACACCCGTTGGGGGTGCAGCTGCTTCCACGCGGTCGCCAGATCCGGGTGCACTGTCACCGAGGCGAGGTCGTGATAGTCCAGGCCGGCCCGGCGCAGCTTCGCCTCCGACATATCGAAGCCGAGCGGTTCGATCAGATGCAGCTCACTGCCCGTGCCGGCGGCGAGCCGGATGGCATTGCCCGTATTTCCCGGTATGCGAGGTTCATGGAACATCAATCGGAACACAGCCGACCAGTCAATCAGGTGCGGCGGCGCCGCGGGTGCGGGATACCTCGCCGGTGCGGGCGCTACCGTCGTCGCGACGCCCTGACCACAGCGAATAGGATCACCGAGGTGATGCGGGGGCCGCGCACGGCACGGATCGCGGCGGCGTACCGTAGGGCCGCCCACTCTGCAGGAATCCGCTTCCGGTGGTCGAATGGGCTGTCCGATTCATTCCGGAGGGAGAAATATGGCCGTGCTGCAGGGCCACGGTAATCCAGGCGACGACGCGAGCGGGGTGAGCGATCCGGGTGCCGGCCCGGAGAAGCTGAGCCGCCAGCTGGCGAACCGGCATATCCAGCTGATCGCGATCGGCGGCGCGATCGGTACCGGCCTGTTCATGGGATCGGGCAAGACGATCTCGCTCGCCGGCCCCTCGGTGATCCTCGTCTACATGGTCATCGGCTTCTTCCTGTTCTTCGTCATGCGGGCGATGGGGGAGCTGCTGCTGTCGAACTCCGGCTACAAGTCGTTCAGCGATTTCGCCGGTGATCTGCTCGGCCCGTGGGCGGGTTTCTTCACCGGCTGGACCTACTGGTTCTGCTGGGTGGTCACCGGTATCGCCGATGTGGTGGCGATCGCCGGGTACGTGTCGTACTGGTGGGCCGATCTGCCGCTGTGGATACCGGCGCTGGTCTGCATCATCGTCCTGCTGGTGCTCAACCTGCCCACCGTGCGCGCGTTCGGTGAGACCGAGTTCTGGTTCGCGCTGATCAAGGTGATCGCCATCGGCGCGCTCATCGTCACCGGCCTGGTGATGGTGATCACCGGATTCACCGGTGACAACGGCAGCACGGCCGCGCTGGCCAACCTGTGGAACGACGGCGGTTTCTTCCCGACCGGGCCCATGGGTTTCGTGGCCGGATTCCAGATCGCGGTCTTCGCCTTCGTCGGCATCGAACTGGTGGGCACCACGGCGGCCGAGGCCAAGGAACCCGAGCGCACCCTGCCCCGCGCGATCAATTCGATCCCGGTGCGCGTCCTGCTGTTCTACGTCGGCGCGCTGATCGTGATCTGCGCGGTGACCCCGTGGCGGCAGGTCTCGGCCGACGAGAGCCCGTTCGTGGCGATGTTCGCCCTGGCCGGGCTCGGTGTCGCCGCAAGCGTGGTCAACTTCGTGGTGCTGACCAGCGCCACCTCCAGCGCGAACTCGGGTATCTACTCGACCTCGCGGATGGTGTACGGCCTGGCCGGTGACGGGGACGCCCCCGCGCTGTTCGGGAAACTGTCCCGGCGCAAGGTCCCGGCCAACGCGCTGCGTTTCTCGTGCGCGTTCCTGCTGATCGGTGTGGTGCTGCTCTACGCCGGACAGTCGATCGTCGAAGCGTTCACCGTGGTCACCACCATTTCGTCGCTGTGCTTCATGTTCGTCTGGACGATGATCCTGGCCAGCTACCTGGTCTACCGGAAGCGGCGGCCGCATCTGCACGCCGCGTCGACGTTCAAGATGCCGGGCGGGGTTCCGGCGGTCTGGGCGGTGCTGGCGTTCTTCGTATTCCTGATCTGGGCGCTCACCCAGAAGAGCGACACCCTGCAGGCCCTGCTGGTGACCCCCATCTGGTTCGTGGTGCTGGGCCTGGCCTACCTGGTGGTGCGGCGCAGTCCCCACCACGCCGCACTGCGCGAGCAGCACCGGGAGAAGGTGCTCGCCGAAAACGCCGCGCTGCGCTGATCTGTGCTGTTTCGATTGCCCGCCCCGGGCGGGGCGGGCAATCGTGTGTTCACGTACCGGAGGCGTTCCGTGATTCCGGCAGGGGCAGAGCCACCGGCCCGGGCCGAGATGGACGTAGCCGATAGGACGGTCACAGCGGGCGCGCGGGCACGGCCGCGGCCGCGGCCGCAGGGCGTCGCGGTAGGAGCCGTCGTAGAGGTTGCCCAAGGGTTCTTTCACGAAATGACAGCGGCGCACGGTGCCGACACCGTCGACCGAGAGGACCGACGCCCCCGTCCGGTAGGCCCGGCCCAGGGAGTGGTGCGGGTCGCGGCTGTAGGGGACAGCGGGTCGATGGCGTCCAGTCGGCGGCCTCGGCCTCGGCCTCGGTGTAGGTGTGGTCCTCGGCGGCGTTGACCCACAGGTAGACGTGCTCGGGGAGGTCGGCGCGCAGTCCGCGGGCGTGCTCCAGATGGCCGGGCAGACCCACCACTCCGACGCTGAACCGGATACCGGCCGCGGCGAGCTCCCGGGGTTTTGCCGAGGAAGCGCTGGTAGGGCGTTTGCCCGGGGGGTGGTAGGTGCACCACAGCGGGACCGTGTCGGGGTCGGCTTCGCCCAGCCATTCGGTGCGGCAACTGAGATTGGTCTGGATGGCGACCCCGACGATCCGGCCGGGTCCACCGGCCGGGCCGAACTGCGGACGCGGCTGTTGCTGCTGGACGCGATCATGGGTCAGCACGACGCGGCCTGGCTGTCCGCTTTCGACACCGGGGCCGAGGTGCCGCTGGCCGGGCCGGCGGCCGTGGCCCGGGAGGGCCGGATCTGGAACAATCGCCTCCGTGACCGACGCCGCGACCCCGACCCACGACGATCCCGGCACCGGCAGCCGATGGGCCGGTTTCCTGCGCTGCCACCTGCCGATGGTCGTGGTGGCGGTGGTGGTGCTGATCGCCGTGGTGTTCGTCGCACAGGATCGCTGGCGCCGGGGCGCCTTCTTCTTCGGTGGCGCGACCCTCATCGCGGCCGCGTTCCGGTTGTGCCTGCCGACCGCCCGGGTCGGCCTCCTCGCGGTACGCAGCAAACCGTTCGATGTGGGCGCGCTGACCCTGCTGGGCGGCGCCGTGGTCTTCCTCGCCGCGACAATCAACACGCTCGGCGTGGGCTGACCGCGCGGGACGGGTGTGCCCCGCCGCTGCTCAGCGCCCGGCGCGGGCCAGGTTCATCGTCTGGACCAGCAGTTTGCCGATGGCCGCCGCCTCGGTGAGGAAGGCATCGTGGCCGTCCCGCGAGGAGATCACCTCGAAATGCCGGCAGCCCGCGAGCCCATCGGCCAGTTCCTGCTGGGTGTGCAACGGGTACAGCCGGTCGGAGTCGATCCCGCCCACGATGCACGGTACGTCGGTGGCGGCCATCGCCGCCTCGATCCCGCCGCGGCCGCGGCCGATATCGTGCCGGTTCATCGCCTCGCTCAGCAGCACATAGGTCGCCGGATCGAAACGTCGCCCGAGCTTCTCGGCCTGGTACTCCAGATAGCTCTGCACCGCGTACCGGCCGCCGTCCCAGGGGTCCTCGCCCTCCTGCGGGCGGTTGGCGAACCGGCTGTCCAGTTCGACCTCGGTGCGGTAGGTGAGGTGCGCGATGCGGCGCGCGATACCCATTCCGGCCATCGGCGCGCGACCGGTGCCGTGGTAGTCGCCGCCCTGCCAGTCCGGGTCGCCGGTGATCGCGGCGATCTGGGTGCTCTGGGTGCCGATCTGGTCGGCGGTGGCCCGGGGGCCCACCGCGAGGATCAGTGCGGCGGCCAGGCGCTGCGGGGCGAGCAGCATCCATTCGAGGACGCGCATACCGCCCATCGAGCCGCCGATCGCCGCGGCCAGCCGGGGGACTCCGAGCACGTCGAACAACTCGAGTTCCGCCGCGACCTGGTCGCGGATGGAGATCCCCGGGAACCGCGAGCCCCACGGTGCGCCGTCCGGCGCGAGCGAGGCCGGGCCGGTGCTGCCCTGACAGCCGCCGAGGACATTGGTCGCGACGACGCACCACTCGTCGGTGTCGATCGGCGCCCCCGGGCCGACCATCCCGTTCCACCATCCGGCCTGGGGATGGTTTTCGCTCGGGTCACCCGAGACATGGGAGTCACCGGTCAGCGCGTGCTCGATCAGGACGATGTTGTCCATCGCCGGGGACAGTTCCCCCCAGCGCTGCACGGCCAGCCGGACCTGGGGGAGGCGGGCGCCGTTCTCCAGGGTGAGCTCGCCGATGTCCACATACCCGAGGGTGCCGTCGGACGGCGGTAACTGGGCCACCGGACGAGCGGTGGTCGATTCGGTGCCCGCCTTCACGCGAGGGCTTCCACGGAAACGGCGGACCGTACTGATGCCCGGAGCGTATGAATCCCGGCTGTGGATCCGGCTGCCCGGCCGCGGGGAGCATCGGATACGACCGCGGGGTGCGGGTGGGTCGCTCCGGTAGCGGTCGCGCCACGGATGCTGTGATCGGTCATGTCGTGCTCCAGAAAATCGGGGGTTCCTCGTCGAATCGTGAGAACGCCGCGGTCAACGCGAGCGACACCGGCACAAATCGACGACCTCCTGACGTGCGCTTGCTCCCGGCTCTCGGAAGCCAGGTCATCACCCGGAGCACCCCACCGCAGCAGGAGGGTTGCCGGCCAGCGAGCCGGGGCTTGGTGCTGGCACTCATGACCTGCCGAATATGGTAGCCGGGCGCCGATACGGATCGAAATCGGTATACGTGCCGACCAGGTAATCTTGTGGCGAGTCTCACCCCTGTGAGATCTCACGACCGGGGCTGGCTGCACCGTGACACCACCGCAAGCAGTACGCTCGTCTTGGTTACACCAGACGTCTCGTGGACAACGCGGGATGTATACGTTGTCTGTTGAACAGCTGGGGTCCGCTCACAAGCGTGTTCGCCTGGCCGTGCAATGAGGGCACCAGTCTTAGGAGGACACGAAGATCCATGTCCAAGATCAAGGTTGAAGGCACCGTCGTTGAACTCGACGGCGACGAGATGACCCGGATCATCTGGCAGTTCATCAAGGACAAGCTGATCCACCCGTACCTCGACGTGAACCTCGAGTACTACGACCTCGGCATCGAATACCGCGACAAAACCGACGACCAGGTCACCGTCGACGCCGCCAATGCCATCAAGCAGCACGGTGTCGGCGTCAAATGCGCGACGATCACCCCCGACGAGGCCCGGGTCGAGGAATTCGGCCTCAAGAAGATGTGGCGTTCGCCCAACGGCACCATCCGCAACATTCTCGGCGGCACCATCTTCCGCGCGCCGATCATCATCTCCAACGTTCCGCGTCTGGTACCGGGCTGGACCAAGCCGATCATCATCGGCCGTCACGCCTTCGGCGACCAGTACCGCGCCACCGACTTCAAGGTCTTCCAGGCCGGCACCGTCACCCTCACCTTCACCCCCGAGGACGGCAGCGAGCCCATCGTGCACGAGGTCGTGCAGATGCCGGAGGACGGCGGCGTCGTGATGGGTATGTACAACTTCAAGAAGTCCATCGAGGACTTCGCGCGCGCCTCGTTCAACTACGGGCTGCAGCAGAACTATCCCGTCTACATGTCGACCAAGAACACCATCCTCAAGGCCTACGACGGCATGTTCAAGGACACCTTCGAGGCGGTCTTCGAAGCCGAGTTCAAGAGCCAGTTCGAGGCGGCCGGCCTCACCTACGAGCACCGGCTGATCGACGATATGGTCGCCTCCTCCATGAAGTGGGAGGGCGGCTACGTCTGGGCCTGCAAGAACTACGACGGCGACGTCCAGTCCGATACGGTCGCGCAGGGCTTCGGGTCGCTCGGCCTGATGACCTCGGTGCTGCTGACCCCGGACGGCCGGACCTGCGAGGCCGAGGCCGCGCACGGCACGGTCACCCGGCACTACCGCCAGCACCAGCAGGGCAAGCCGACCTCGACCAACCCGATCGCGTCGATCTTCGCCTGGACCCGCGGCCTCGAACACCGCGGCAAACTGGACAACACCCCCGAGGTCATCGGTTTCGCCCAGACCCTCGAGGACGTGGTCATCAAGACCGTCGAGGGCGGTCAGATGACCAAGGACCTCGCGCTGCTGGTCGGCGGGGACCAGGGCTACCTCACCACCGAGGAGTTCCTGGCCGCGCTGGACGCCAACCTGGCCCGCGCATTGCGCTGACAGACCGACTCCGCGGGACCGGCGAGGCGGACGCCGATCGCCGATCCCGCGGATCGCGTGGTCGTTACCGGCGGCTCCCGCCGTTGTGGGACGGCGTCGGCCCACTTCCGGCTGGAACGGGAGTTCGGTCTCCCGACGCGGACCGCCGGAGACAGGGCTGCCCGGATCGGATTCCCCGAACCACCGTGCCGACCGTTCGGCCACTGCCGCCGGGACGCAGGCGCCGATCGTGCTCGGGTGCGTGTCCTGGGCTCCCGTGCGTGCCGGGGGTGGTGCGGGTTCGTTCCGCGGCTCCCCCTGGGGGAGTCCCGGCTGACCAGGGGTGCCTGCTCACCCTATGCGTTTCCACACCGGATTCTTCACCACGTAATATCGCTCGCGGGCATGCGCGAAGTGTGCGGGAATATCGGGCGTGGTGTCGATCTCCTCGCCGAGTACTCCGGTGACTTCGAACGCACCGTACTTTTCGGTGTCTGCCCATCGGTGTAGACGTAGGAATTGGTTCCGCAGCGCAGGACAGCGCCCGACATGGCGTTTCCGCCATGCCGTAGAGTACGACTTCCTCGTTGAGATAATCGGCTAGATCCATTGCTTCCATTCTCTACCTGTGCCGGCTTCGGGATATCAGGTCAACGTGGTTCGCGTAAAAGCAACACACATCACAGAACTATCGAAGTCATCCAGTCCGGCGAAGAACACCTCCGGCGCGCATTGGTAGAACCGCATCGGGTCTGCGGCTCGGCGAGCCGCGTCGGAATGTTCGGCATGATTCGCATTCCACCAGCTTCCGTTCTGCTCGTCGTACCATCCGTAGTCGAATTTGATGAATCCCGGTTTTCCCTTGTAGAGGTCTCGGGACATATCCACTTGGCCGGTGTCCGCGTTCGGAGCGAATCTGTCCGGATCCGGTAGGTCGCCGGCCCGTCCCTGCGGGTTGCCGAATATATCTCGCGCCACCTGGCCCGCCGCGTCGAGAGTCTCGATCTGGCCGGACCAGAAGTATTTGCTGAATACCGTCGCGCGGACATCCGTCAGATCGCCGGAGGGCAGTGACTCCGCGATCCCGTGCAGGCCCGCCAGCTGTTCGTCCTGCCTTGCGATGCGCTCGAATTCGGTGGCGTTGTTCGGTTTGCCCGCAAGAATTTCGTTGAACTTGTCGGCGATGCCGGCCGCTCTCTCGAACGCAAGGCGGTTGCCCTCGGCCTTCGCGGCATCACGTCTGTTCTGCAGATCGGTGATGTCGTATGACTTCATCGCATCGGACCAGTAACTTCGTGTGATCGCCTTGGCTCGGTCGAAGACTTGTTCCAGATCCGTGATCTTTTTTCGAAGTTCGCCCGATGCGGCGGGGTCGGCCGCCTTCAGTGCTGCCCGATAACTCCTGAGTTCCCGCGCGATACCGTTGACCGCGGCGGTATTCACCTCGCCCGGCCCCAGGATTTTCTCCGCCGCCGAGATCGCTCGGTGGGCACCAGCGTCTGCGAACGCGAGATGCAGTGGAGGTGGATCGATACCGGTGCGGCCCAACCGCACCATTGTCGCGCCGATGCAACCCAGATCGAGCAGTTTCTTCTCCGACCACGACAGCGGCTGACAGCGCCGGGCTTCGAACATGGCGATGTACTCCGCTTTCGAATACGCACGTCGCCCTGTCGCCGCACCGCCCGAGTCATGGGGGAGGGGCGCAGACCCGCGCACGCGCGCTGTGTCGCTGGTCCGCCGAGTATTGCCGGCCTCGGACAGATCTGGGGCAGCGGCTCTGTCGGGGACCATATCGGGTACCCGCCCGACCACATTCCCGGTCGGGCGGGTACCCCTCTCGGAAATCTCTTCGGAGCCGCAAGCCGACGACCCGATGATCGACCACGCCGGAAATGCGATAGAACGATCGGGCCGTCCACGGATCATACTGTCCGGCCGGGTCGGAGCCCGTTGCGTCGACTGCCAGTGAGAAGTCGACGGATCGCTGTCGGCGCGGGGCGTTCGCCGCGAGGTGGGCGGTTACCCGAATCGCTGCGTCGGGACGCCGGTGCTCGTCTGTGGCCAGGGACCCCGGCCCCATGGGGGTTCGGTGGCCGGCCCGCTCGCCCGGGGGAGTCCGGACTTGTCGGCTGAGTGTTCGGTTACGCGCCCGACTGGAATCCGGATAGGTGCCGCCTGTTGCGAGGCCCTGTGCCGGGAGGGCTGGATTCCGCGGTTCGCAGCGCTGCGCCCCGAGAACTGGCA
Organism: Nocardia sp. NPDC004568; assembly: GCF_040609955.1. Classification (NCBI taxonomy): domain Bacteria; kingdom Bacillati; phylum Actinomycetota; class Actinomycetes; order Mycobacteriales; family Nocardiaceae; genus Nocardia; species Nocardia sp. NPDC004568. The sequence goes on along the minus strand of NZ_JBEXLL010000063.1, from coordinate 5,186 downwards.
GGCTGTCAACAAGGCGGCCCACACGCGGTGCGGGGGTCGGCCGATTCAGTGAGCTGGAATACCGGAGGAACGACGATGTTCGAATGGTCCGAAACCGACCTGATGGTCCGCGACGCGGTGCGGAAGTTCATCGATAAGGAAGTGCGACCCCACGTGGACGCATTGGACAGCGGGGAGATGCTGCCCTATCCGATCCTGCGGAAGCTGTACGCGGATTTCGGTATCGGCGCCATGGCGGAAGAGGCGCTGAACAAGCAGCTGGCGGCGAAGCGGGCGGCGGCCGACGGGACGGAGAAGCCGGCGGCGGCGGACAAGGACGGGTCCGGCGGCGGTTTCGATCAGCAGACGATGATGGCGGTGCTGACCAGCGAACTCTCCGGCGTCTGTATGGGTCTGTGTAGCTCGCTCGGGGTGAGTACCGGCCTCGGCGGCGCCACCATCCTGTCCCGGGGCACGCTCGCCCAGCAGCAACGGTGGGTGCCCGACATCGTCAGCCTCCGCAAGATCGCCTGCTGGGCCATCACCGAACCCGATTCCGGATCGGACGCCTTCGGTGGGATGAAGACCTCTGTGCGACGCGACGGTGAGGACTACATCCTCAATGGTCAGAAGACGTTCATCACCAACGGTCCCTTCGCCGCCACCCTGGTCGTCTACGCGAAACTGGACGAGGGCGACGGCACCCCGTCCCGCGACCGCAAAGTGCTCACCTTTGTGCTCGACGCGGGGATGGAGGGACTCACCCAGGGCAAACCGTTCAAGAAGATGGGTCTGCATGCCTCGCCCACCGGGGAACTGTTCTTCGACAACGTCCGCCTCGGCCGGGATCGGCTGCTCGGCGAGACCGAGGAACATCGCGGCGGCGACGGCCGGGAGAGCGCCAAATCCAGTTTTGTGGCCGAACGGGTCGGAATCGGGTTCATGGCGCTGGGCGTGATCAACGAATGCCTTCGGCTGTGCACCGACTACGCCCGCGACCGGAAACTGTGGGGCCAGGAGATCGGCCGGTTCCAGCTCATCCAGCTCAAGCTGGCGAAGATGGAGATCGCCCGGATCAATGTGCAGAACATGGTGTTCAACATCATCGAGCGCGGGAGGGCCGGTAAACCCCTGAGTCTTTCGGAGGCCTCGGCCGTGAAGCTGTACTCGTCGGAGGTCGCGACCGAGGTCGCGATGGAGGCGGTACAGTTGTTCGGCGGCAACGGTTACATGTCGGAATACCGGGTGGAGCAGCTGGCCCGCGACGCGAAATCACTCATGATCTACGCGGGCAGCAACGAGATCCAGGTGACCCACGTGGCGAAAGGGCTGCTCGGAAACTGAGACTCGACCGCCGCCGCCTCCCGGAGCGGCGGCACTGAGGGGGCTTCGACCCCGCGCCGCCGATTACACAGCGCGCAGGTGGTCGCGGCTGGCGTAGATATGTTCCGCGATGAGATTCGCGATCCGGTCGGGAGCCTCCAGCATGGGCACATGACCTGCCCGGTCGAGCATGATCCGGTCCGCGGCCGGCGGCAGCTCGCGGAGGAACCGGCCACCGTGGGCCCGGGCCGGCAGGACCCGGTCGGAATCGGCGAGGATCAGCCGGACCGGGGTCGTGATATCGGACATATCCGCCAGTGCCGGCCCGCGCAGCGTGCCGAGGGTGAGTGCGGGCAGTGCCGGGCAGTGCAGCGCGGCCAGGATCACCGCCGTGATGTCCGCGCGGGAAACCGCCCGGGTGTTCTTGGTCAGCAGGTGCGCTATGGCCCACCGCAGGATTCGGCTCTCGGTCGGGAAATCGCCCAGGCGCCGGAGTATTTCGGCGGCCGGGATCATCGGCGCGATCTTGGCGGCGGCGCGGAGCTGGAGCGGCGACGGAGTTTTCCAGCCGCCGGCCGGGGCGATCGCGGTGAGTGTGCGGGCCCGGCCGCGCCGGGCCAGTTCGAACCCCACCCAGCCGCCCAGGGAATTGCCGGCGATATGGCAGGTCCGCCAGCCGACGTCGTCCAGTTGCGCTTCCACCCGGTCGGCGAGGGTGGCGGCGGCGTACCGGCCGTCCGGGAATTCCGGCCCGCCCCAGTGGCCGGCCAGGGCGGGGGCGAGGACCTCACAGCGGGCGGCCAGGAGGGTGGCTGTCCGCTCCCAGCAGTGCGGTGAGAGCAGGACTCCGTGGAGGAGCAGCAGCGGCGCGCCTGAACCCAGGTGCAGAGCCCCGACCGGCTCGGGCAGTGCGGTTGCGGAGGTGCCTGACATCGATGTCGTCACCCCTTCCTGGCAAGTAGCGGTGACTTGTCATTGTACGGTCGATCGGTGCCGTACATCCTTTCCACTGTCAATGTCAACGGGGTCCGGGCGGCCGCGGGCAAGGGGCTGCTGGCCTGGCTGGCCCGGACCGAGGCCGATATCGTCTGCCTGCAGGAAACGCGGGCCGACGATGCCCAGGTGGCCGCCGCGCTCGCGCCCGCGCTGGACGACGGCTGGTCGCTCGCCCACGCCGAGCCCGGCGCCAAGGGGCGGGCCGGGGTGGGGGTGCTGGCGCGGCGGCCGATGCGAGCGGTGCGGGTAGGGATCGAACCCGACAGCGAGTTCGCCGCCACCGGCCGCTACCTCGAGGTCGACTTCGACGAGGTGACCGTCGCGAGCGTGTACGTCCATACCGGAGAGGCCGATACGCCCCGGCAGGAGGAGAAGTACCGTTTCCTCGACGAGCTCGCCGCCCGGATGTCCACCCGCGCCGGGGCTTTCGTCATCGCCGGCGACTGGAATATCGCGCATACCGAACGAGACCTGAAGAACTGGAAGGGGAACCTGAAGAAGTCCGGTTTCCTCCCCGCCGAACGGGCCTGGCTGGACCGGCAACTGGCGGCCGGATACGTCGATGTCGTCCGGGAACTCCACCCGGAGGGTGACGGTCCGTTCAGCTGGTGGTCGTATCGTGGGCGCGCGTTCGACAACGACACCGGCTGGCGGATCGACGCGGTTTACACAACGAAGGATATCGCATCCACGGTGGTGTCTGCCGTGACGGAGAAGGCAGCTACCTACGCCGAACGTTGGTCGGATCATGCTCCGGTAACGGTAGGCTTCGACTGGCCCTGCCGGGTACCCGACTCGGCCCCGGTCGCTCTGGTGGACGTCGGCGCCGAGTAGATGTCCCCGCGCGGGGCGGCCTGGGTGTTGGTCGCGGGGCAACTGCTTCCACGACAGCAAGAGTTTCGCTCGTGTACTCCGTTGTCGAGTAGGACGCCTTGCAAAGGTTGCTTGGATACCCGTCGGCATGTACGGTTCCTGCCGTACATCTGCGTCTCGCAGCAGAGCGGGACAAGGCGGAAGGTGCCCCGGCGCGCCCCTCCCGCTCAAGCGGGTACCAGCGTAGATCAAGGAGCATGAACGCATTTCGGCTTCGGTCGAGTAATTCAAGTTCCTGCCCGCCGGAGCGGGACCTTGGTTCACCAGTACTACTGGTCGAGCTGAGGTTCACGCACGCCCCCTCTCTCGACCCAAGTCAGAGAGGAATTCTCCAGGTGTCGACCTTCATCGACTATGTGCAGCCGACCGCCATCGGGCTGATCGTCGCTGCGATGCTCGCTGCCCTAACCAAGATCACGGTTGCCTGGCTGGCCTTGCGGGAGGATGGAGTAGACGCCGCGAAGCGGAAGGACATCCTTGCAGAGCTGAACAAGATGTTCAGCTGGCGACGGAAGTAGCGGTGCGACTTGCGTGCTGACCACCCTCGCTCGGCGGTCTGCATGCCGGTCTACTCGTGCGGCAGCCGCTCGAGTATTTCGCGCCAGGATTACGGCCTCGAAATGCCGGTCCATGACTCCGGATCGGAAGTCCGACATATCTGACCTGCATCCGGACAATCCAGCCCGCACCTTGGCGAACTCGGCCGTGACCTCTTGGTGCGGAGCTTCGGCAGTGCGTTCCGCGTCCGGTCCGGCGGTGTCGGCTTCCGGCTTGGCCATATGAGCCTCAATCGGTTCCTGCACAGTCATCTCTCGACGCTCGTACATTACCGGCGCTCTCACGCTGGGAGAGAGTGAAGCGGAGAGAGCGGAGGGGCACGCCGTGCCGCAAGCGGTACGTAACCTGGCCGGCGTTTGGACGAAGGAGCACTAGAGAGCGTCCTCAAAGCCTGGGCGGTCGAGGTGCCGATTTGATTTGATGTGTGGTCGTGGCGCGTAGGCATGAGTTGACCGAGGACCAGTGGCGCACGATCGAGCCGTTGTTGCCGGTCTCGGGGGCAAAAGGCCGCCCGCGGGTGGATGACCGGCGGATCCTGAACGCAATGCTCTACAAGGCCAAGACCGGTGTGGCGTGGCGAGATCTGCCCGAACGGTACGGGCCCTGGAAAACGGTCTACAACCGATTCTGGCGGTGGTCACGCAGCGGCACCCTGGCGATGCTCGTGCAGCGAGTGCAGGTGATCGCCGAAGCGATCGATGAACTCGATCGCGAGGTGTCGGTGGATTCCTCGCTGGTGCGCGTTCATCAGCACGCCGCCGGTGCCCGCACTCGTGTGGTTCACACAGGGGGACAACGGATCCGGGTGCGGGCACAGCGAACCAGTTGATCATGCCATCGGGCGTTCTCGTGGTGGTCCGACTACGAAAATCCATCTCGCGTGCGACGGGCACGGTCGGCCGCTCACGCTGCTGCTGACCGCGGGCAACATCAACGACTGCACCATGTTCACCCAGGTCTTGACCGGGATCTGGATGCCGAAACCCGGCCGAGGCCAGTCGTGGAAGCGACCGCGGCGGGTCCTGGCAGACAAGGGATACTCCACCCGCGCGATCCGAGCCCATCTGCGAAGTCGTGGTATCGCCGCAACGAATCCCCGAACGCGTCGATCAGCAGGCCAACCGGCGTCGTCGGGGCAGTGCCGGTGGCCGGCCACCGGTATTCGATCCGGTGGCCTATCGGCGTCGCAACGTGGTCGAACGCTGCTTCAACCGGCTCAAACAGTATCGAGCGATCGCCACCCGCTACGACAAGACCGCCACGTCTTACCGCGGGATGCTCGACCTGGCCACCCTGCTCATGTGGCTTTGAGGACACTCTCTAGTACTCCAGCCGCACTTGGTTATGTTGTGCGGTATGTTATTTCGTCGTGTCGATGGGCGAGGACCTGGCTGCGTGGGTGGCTGGGCTGGATGATCTGTTCGGGCTGGTTGCGGGGCGTTTCTATCGTGCGGAGC